>CAVGEG010000008.1:53452-69309 GCA_963628165.1 Paratractidigestivibacter sp.
GGCTTAATGATTTCGTCGCGCTTGAGACCTAAGGCGATCTTTTCGAACGCGAAGTCGAAATCGCTCGCTTCGACCGTCGTTTTGTTGTTGCGCGTCGCCCACAAGGTCGCTTCGTTCACGAAGTTGCGAATATCGGCGCCGGTAAAACCGGCGGTCAGCTTCGCCAACTTGTCGACGTCGACGTCGGAAGCGTAAGGGATCTTCTTGAGGTAAACCTTGAAGATATCGACGCGTCCCTTCATCGAAGGACGACCGACCGTGATGTGGCGGTCGAATCGACCGGGACGCATGAGCGCGGGGTCAAGGACGTCGGGACGGTTCGTGGAGGCTATGACCATGATGGAATCGCCCTGAGAGAAGCCGTCCATTTCGCTTAGGATTTGGTTCAAGGTCTGTTCGCGTTCGTCCTGACCGCCGCCGACTCCGGCGCCGCGTTGACGACCGACGGCGTCGATTTCGTCGATGAAGAGGATCGAGGGAGCGTTTTCGCGCGCCTTCGCGAAAAGATCGCGCACGCGACTCGCGCCAACGCCGACGAACATCTGAATGAATTCCGAGCCGTTGATCGAGAAGAAGGGAACGCCCGCTTCCCCGGCGACCGCGCGCGCCAAAAGCGTTTTACCCGTGCCTGGAGGGCCAAAGAGCAACGTTCCGCGCGGCACGCGCGCGCCCATTCTTTCGTATTTTTCAGGATCCTTCAAGAAATCGACGACTTCGACGAGCTCCGCTTTCACTTGATCCATACCCGCGACGTCGGCGAAGGTCGCGCCCTTTCCACTCTCCGGATCGTACTTCTTCGCAAGACTGCTCGACTGTCCGAAGTTGAAGGGGTCGCGCGCGCCTCGAATCGCGCGGAAAATAAAGAGGAAGAAGAGAACCGTCACGCCGATCGAAATGGCGGTGAACCACCAGGAATTGTCGCGCTGAGGAATGGAAGAGTAGGACTCGAGTTTCTCGCGCAGTTTCTGATCGACGGTCGGATCCGCAAACGCGAACGCGGGAGGTTCGCACGTATATCGTTGGAAGAAGACCTTGCCGAACGCTTTGCGCGTCTCTTTATCGACCATCTGCATCGCGTTGCGCAACTGGAAACGTCCTGCAGCGAGAGGCTCCAACTCCCAACGCTGTTCGACGGCATAGCGCAAGCGAAGGTTGTCGATCAAATCACGCTGAACCATCTTGATGCGCTCGTCGCTCGCGTCTCCTCTCTCTTCGACGGAGAGATAGACCTCTTTCGTCTCTTTATCGACGAGAGAAAGAACGATCTTCTCGTCCTTGGAGGGGGTATTGGGCTTCTCAACGTGGAATTCCGCCTTCTCGCAATAGGCGTCGAGTTCTTCGTTTAGAGTCTTCGCTTTCGTTGGGCGCGAACGATCGTATTGTTCGACGGCGGCGAGGAACTGAGAACGCCCGTCGGGAATCGAGTCGATCCATTCGGCGAGAGGTGGCACGGCGCGTAATTCGCCGACAAGAGAAGCGCCATGTTGAGTCGCAGTCGACACCATTCCTTCGTCGAGCATGCGATTGAACGCCGTCCAGGTGATTTCCGTCGACTTAGCGGCGAAGAACGCGCGATAACCGAAGATCAGCGCGGCGCTCGTCGCCACCACGAAGATGAGTCCGGCCCACGGACCTCGACGTGGCGATCCCCCGTCGGGATTCGACGGAGGGGGCGGAGTCGGACGGGAACGTTTTCCATCTGTTTCGTCTTTCGACTCGTTCTCTTCCGGATACTTTTGGTTCTTATATTTATCGGGAATCCGGTTATACGTATCGTCGCTTATCGTCGTGTTATCGTTGAAAGAATCGTCTTTTCCGGCGTTCTTTCTCAAGTCAAAAGCGCGTCGCGAAACGCAGTGAAAGGCGTCTACAAGCCGATATTGTTTCATAACCAAGAATCCTTACTATAGTGACGACGAAGCCGGGCGCGTCGAACGCGCATTCTCGCGCCTCGCCATTGAACGGCTATAAAAACTGCCGATTGATAATTATAACGTATGTATGTAAAACCGCTAGACTAAGACGTTTCATTTTTTCCAAACTACGCAAATCTCCAAGTCAAACCGTTAAGTTTCTTCATACCCTGTTGTATACGCTTGCGAACCCAAAAATTTTCATATATAATGAGGATGGGCCTTGTGAGAGTAGCGTAAGTTGAAAAGAAACGGACGACTAATCGTATCGCATAATTTGTCGTCGTCTGACTGTGTGCGTAAACCAATTCAACCGTCTAGTTAAGGAAGGTTTCAAATGGCGTCAAAGCGTGAGTCGCGCGTCGATTCGAGTGAAGAAATCCAAGTCAGGGGCGCGCGCGTTCATAACCTGAAGTCGGTGGACGTCGATATCCCCTACAGGAAATTAACCCTCTTTTGCGGATCAAGCGGAAGCGGCAAAACAAGTCTGGCGATAGACGTGTTGTACGCCGATAGCCAGCGACGCTTCCTCGAATGCTTGGCGCCGTACGCGCGCGCGTTTATTGAAACCTTTGAGAAGCCCGACGTCGACGCCATCGAAGGAACGCTCCCAAGTTCCGCCGTCATGGCGCGTCAAGGAACCCCGAACGACACGACGACCGTCGGTTCCGCGACCGAAACATTCGAACACCTGCGCACGATCTTTTCGCGCCTCGGCGTCCAAAAGTGTCTCCAGTGCGGACGCGTCGTTAAAAGACACGAGCCCGCCGAAATCTGGGAAATTCTCAAAAAAATCGCTCCCAACCGTCGAATTCTCTTGTGCTACAATCCGGGTTCCTTCGCCTTCGGCGGAAATCGCAAAGTTTCAAGTCAAGAGCTAAGCGAACTTCTGGCCGAATTTGAGGCGGAGACGCTACGACGAGGTTTTCACCGCGTCATTCTCGAAGGAAACGTCTTCAACCTCGACAAGCCCAATCCGATTCCGTTAAGAGAATATCTCCAAGCGCGCCTCCTCTATCAAACGGCGGTCGACGCCTCCGCGGAAGAGGAAACCCTCTCGACTTTCGGTCTGCGCAAGATCTCCAAATCGCGATCCAAAGACAAAGACGAAGACTCGGACATGCGTTCGGTAAACGAAGGGGTGCGAGACGGCGTCTTGATGCTCGATCCTCATCGAGATTATTCCAAATTCAAAGACTACCTCGCGAACCGACACGCGGCGCAAGCGGGGATTACGCCTCGTGCTTACGTCGTCGTCGCGAGACTGTCCGTCGGCGATTCGAACGATCAACAGGGGATCGAATCGCTCGAGGCCGCGATGAACGCCGTCGACGATTGCTGTTGGGTTTTCGTCGAAGGGGATATCGAAACGCCCGATTTGCCGATTTCGGCGAACGCTAAAACCTACGTCGATTCGAAGGAATGGACGCGGCTATGCTTCAGTTCCCGGCGCCATTGCGCGTACTGCGCGATCGAGTACCCGGAACCGACGGCGAACCTCTTCAACTACACGCGAACGACGGGCGCGTGCGACGTCTGCGGCGGGGAAGGCTCCCTTGTGGCGTTTGACGAAGATTTGGTCGTTCCCGACAAGAGCAAAACGCTGGAAGAGGGAGCGATCATTCCGTGGCTTAACATATCGTCGCGCGCGCGAACGACGCGCCGCCGATCGCCTAAAAGCGGAAGCGGCGACTCCACGCTTCGCGACAAATATAAGAAGAATCTCGAAAAGTACGTTCCCGGCGCCGTCGGCGTGAATCTAGACGAAACTCTCGTGCCTCTCGACGTCGTCTACAGCGAACTGACGAACGAACAGCGTCGCCTTCTCTTCAACGGTTCTTCCGCGTCGAATAAGAAGGGCCTTAACGGCTACTTCACCGAGATGATGGTCGAAAAATCGAAGATGAACGTGCGCCTCTTCCTATCGCGCTATCAGAAAACGATCCCATGCCTCCAGTGTCAAGGCAAGCGTTTCCGCAAGGAAGCGTTAAGCGTGACCTTCGGCGGTAAAACGATCTACGAATGGCTCACGACGCCGATCGTAACCCTTATTGAACTTCTCGACGCAAATCCGCTCCCGGAACGCTACGTCGGATCTTATATCGAGGTCGCGTATCGTCAACTCAAAACGCGTCTCGAATATTTGCGCGACGTCGGACTCGGGTATCTTACCCTCGAACGGAAATTGCGAACGCTCAGTTCCGGGGAGCAACGTCGCGTTCAATTGCCTCAAGCGCTCGGCTCCGATCTTGTCGACATGCTCTATATTCTCGACGAACCGTCGTCGGGACTTCACCAGGCGGACGCCAAGAAGATCGCCGAATGCGCGCGCAAACTCTGCGACCGCGGCGTCACCGTCGTAGCCGTCGACCACTCCCCCGAGCTGATTCGCGCGGCGGACAAAATCGTGGAATTCGGTCCCGATTCCGGCGATTCGGGGGGGAATATCGTCTTTACGGGAACGCCGATAGAGTTGGAAAAGGCGGAGAAATCGCGCACGGGCAGTTTTCTGTCGGGGCGCCGTCAGGGAGTGAAGTCGCGACTTCGCGCGGAAAACGCGACGGAATTTCTGACGCTCAAGGGCGCAACGGGGCACAATCTGCATTCGCTCGACGTGAAGTTCCCGTTGCATACTCTCTGCGTGGTGACGGGGGTCAGCGGCGCGGGGAAGACGTCCCTTATTTCGGGAGCGCTTTATCCAGCGCTGAGTCAGAAAATCAAAATTTCCACCCTCGAAGGAGAAAGTTCGCAGTTCCCCGTACTGTCTTACAACAGCCTCGAAGGTTATGAAAAATTCGAAGAGGTGATCTTCGTCGACCAAACGCCGATCGGTCGCACGCCACGCTCCAACCCGGCGACCTACTTGCGCGTCTTCGACGAAATCCGCGCCCTCTTTGCCGAAACGGTCGAAGCGAAAGCGAACGGTTTCACCGCGGGACATTTCAGCTTTAACGTCGACGGCGGACGATGCGATCTCTGCAAAGGAGAAGGATACGTTCAATCAGGTCTCAAACAGGACTTCCAAGGCTACATGAAGTGCCCCGTGTGCCATGGGAAACGCTACCAAGACCGTATTCTTGACGTGAAATACCGCTCTTTCAACATCGCGGAAATATTGGACATGACCGCCGCGAAGGCGTATGAAATATTTCGCGGTCGTCCTAAGATTCAACAAAGGTTGCGTTATCTCCTCGACGTCGGGCTCGGGTATTTGCCGATTGGGCAACCAGGGAACACGTTGTCGTCGGGAGAATCTCAGCGTCTGAAGTTGGCGCAAGGTCTCGCGACGACGCGCCGTAGCGAGACGCTCTACATCATGGACGAACCGACGGCGGGTCTACATTTTTCCGACGTAGCGCGTCTTGTCGAGGTCTTTGACAAATTGGTCTCCGCGGGGGCTTCCCTCATCGTCGTCGACCACCATCCGCAGTTGATTCAAAGCGCGGACTACGTCGTGGATCTCGGTCCCGGCGCGGGAGAAGAAGGGGGGCGGATCGTCGCGACAGGAAATCCGTGGGAGATTGCGGCGTGTCCAGAATCGTTGACGGGGCAGATTCTCAAGGGAGTTCTCCCGCCGCGTTAAGAGGGAACGCCCCGTGGAAACGGCAACGCATTTCGAGAAGGTTGCGCCACCTAGGGTTGTCAAAGATTGCGCCGTTGTTATAATGACCTGAATGATTTTACAGAAGCGCGCCGCGAGGAGCGCTCCTAAGGTTAAGAATTAAAGAGCGCACAGCGGCGAAAGCGTCTGTCCTGTATAGGGCGAGCGACCGCGCGGGGTGAAAAAATGATAAACGTGATTTCGATAAGCGTACAAAACGTTCCCGGCGTGCTTTCTCACGTAGCGGGTTTACTCGCGGCGCGAGGTTACAACGTCGATAGTTTGACAGTCGGCGCGACGGAAGATCCGGCGATTTCGAGAATGACTATAGTTCTCGACGTTGCGGAGGATATGGCGCGTCAGGTATGCAGTCAACTTCAGAAGCTTGTTACGGTCGTTAAGACGGAAAATCTTTCGTACGTTCCCCATGTCGAACGCGAGTTGGCGTTAATTCGCGTCGCGACGCCGAAAGGCACGCGGTCTGAAATCGTCGAACTTACGAACATCTTCCGCGCGGGCGTCGTCGACGTTGGGATCGAGTCGGTTCTGATAGAGATCTCCGGACGCGGAGCCAAGCTTGACGCGTTCATTAAGGCGCTTCGTCCTTACCGCATTCTGAATATGACGCGTTCAGGCTGTATCGCCGCGGCGCGCTGCCAGGATTCTGCGGTCGGAGAAGAAGACAATAAATAAGATAACGAACAACGTCCGTCGCGACGCGCGTTCTTGAAATCGCGCGACTTTGAGTTTAGAGCCGACCTTGTAAGCGGTTCGCCTCAAAGAATACAAATCGACGACGGAAAGTAAACACTCTTTGAATAAGATTGGAGTTACGGTTATGGCAGCGACAGTTTATTATGATAACGACGCTGATCTTTCGCTTTTGAAGGACAAGACGATTGCTATTCTCGGTTATGGTTCTCAGGGTCACGCTCACGCTCAGAACCTTCGCGACAGCGGTTGCAAAGTTATTGTCGCCCAGCGTCCTGGATCCGACAACTACAAGCTCGCCGTTGAAGCCGGTTTTTCCCCCATGTCCATCGAAGACGCCGTCAAGCAAGCGGACTTAATCGTCATCACGCTTCCTGACGAAATCCAGGGCAAGATCTTCCGCGAACAAATCCGTCCGAACCTCAAGGCGGACGCGATCATCGTCGCGACCCACGGTTTCAACGTTCATTACGGCCAGTTCGATCTTCCCGAAGGCAATCGCGCGATCATGATCGCTCCTAAGGGCCCCGGTCACCTCGTCCGCGCCGAATACGTCAAAGGCGGCGGCGTCCCCTGCCTCATCGCTCTCGACGACAAATGCGGCGATCACGAAAAGTCCATCGGTCTCGCTTATGCTAAGGGCATCGGCGGCACTCGCGGCGGCGTCATCGAGACGACCTTCAAAGAAGAAACCGAAACCGACCTCTTCGGTGAACAAGCCGTTCTTTGCGGCGGAGTCAGCCACCTCATCCAGGCTGGTTTCGAAACCCTCGTCGAAGCTGGTTATCAGCCCGAAATGGCTTACTTCGAATGCATGCACGAAATGAAGCTCATCGTCGACCTCTTCTATCAGGGCGGCCTTAGCTACATGCGTTACTCCGTCTCCAACACGGCGGAATTCGGCGATTATACCCGCGGTCCTCGCGTCATTAATGAAGAATCCAAGAAGCAAATGCGCGAAATCCTCAAGGAAATCCAGAACGGTCAGTTCGCTCGCGAATTCCTCCTCGAGAACCAGATCAACGCGCCCGCCTTCAAACGTGAACGCGCTATCCATCACGATCACCTCATTGAAAAGGTCGGCAAGCGCCTCCGAAAGATGATGAAGTGGATCGACGCGAAAGAGTTCTGATGTTTGGACTTAGCCTTTGATCGATAAACTTTCGATTTGAACGCATTAAAGGGGAGCGCCGACGACGTTTCCCTTTTTTTTATGACTCGATCTCGTCCACTACACCCCGAGTAAGAAATGAAACCTACGCCGCCCCCTGTATCTGGAAAGATCGCCGGTATCGATTTTGGCACGGTTCGTATAGGAGTCGCGATTTGCGACTCGGAACGAATGATCGCCTTTCCCCATGAAATTTGGCGACGTCGCAACGAAAAGATTGATCTTCAGCATTTTCAAGACCTCGTCAAACAAGAACAGATCGTTCATTTCGTCGTCGGTCTCCCCCTGCACTGCAACGGCGACATAAGCGACAAGGCTCTCCAAGCGATGGCGTTTGCCGATAAGCTTGCGGAAGTCACAGGATGCTCGATCGACTTCCTTGATGAGCGCTTCACGAGCGTCATCGCAGAAGACACGTTGCGACAGGCGGGTCTGAAAGCGAAGAAGAGGAAGGAAAAGCTCGACGCCGTCGCGGCGCAAATTATTCTGTCGACGTATCTTGAACGCGGATGCGTCGGGACGACGGAATTCGAATCCCTCGAATGATCCGATCGCATGGAATAAAAAAGAGGCGCTTCTCGCAAGGAGAAACGCCCTCTATTTTTTATCTTTGATTCAGACACGCGATCACATGCTCGTTTCGCCGCCGGAAATCGAACCGAGCGCGCCCCAAACGCCAAAGGGAGACTTACCCGTGGGCTCCGTATCGCTCCAGTTCTCGCCAAGGCGCGAACCGCAGTCGACGGTCTCGGAGTAGAAGCCAACGGAACCGTCGGCGCGAAGACCGTTCACGCCGCCGGCATGGTAGCTCGACGCGCTCATGTAACCGCACCCCCAACCAGGATTAGAGACGTCGGTGCGGCAAGACGGAGAGTTCGGGGGAAGAACGGTGGTAACGCCAAGGACGCCTGGACGACCGTCGGTGTGCACCTGGCCGCCAACGTCGTTCAGAAGGTTCGTCGTGTTATAGAGGTTGCGATCGTTCGTATCGACCGTCGCGACGCATCCGTTCGGCGAACCGGAATACTGAACAATACCGCCCTTGATCTTCTGCGTCTTGTAATTGTCGGAGCATGCTCTTTCAATAATCGCCAGCGTATTGGAAGTTCCGTCGGAGATCGACGCCATCGTGTTCGTCTTAATCCCCTTATTTCCAACCCATGTCATACCCGACGCACCGGGGAAGAAACCCCGGGTGTTCACGTCCGCTTCGCCCGTCATACGCGTAGAGTCGCCAAGAGAACCGGCGTAACTTCCGCGCTGAGCGTTATTGACGTGAGAAGGAATGCTCGCAACCGGATCGCTCGGGCACCCCATACCGGTGATGAGCCCCTGGAATTCGCTCGTTCGGCACTGCCAAACGTCGTCCCATCCCTGGAAATTATGCGCCGCGTCTCCTTCGGACATGACGGCTTCCCAACGCGCGTTCTGTTCAATGAACGGGTAGAGCGCGACGTAGAAGCTAACGCATCCCCACGCGCCGGGCATATCAAGTTCGGAGGGGGAAGTACGCATCGGAGGAAAACTGGTGTGAGTGTCGTGATAGTTGTGTAGCGCGACGCCAATCTGTTTGAGATTGTTCGTGCATTGCATACGACGCGCCGCCTCGCGCGCGGCCTGCACCGCGGGCAAAAGCAAACCGATCAAGATACCGATAATCGCTATTACTACAAGAAGTTCGACCAGCGTAAAACCGCGAACCTTGAGATTAGAAATTTTCATGTAACGAAACTCCTTTAAAAGATAGACAACGAAATCAATTCTAAAAGTATAGTCTACACCGTATTAAAAACTTAACAATAATCCAGATTAAAAAAATCAAACGCTTTCCGAATCAGTCGTCGCTTCGCCTTCAGTCAATTCACGGGCTTTCTTTTCGTCGTCCTTGACGATTTCGTCGACGATCTGATTCGCTTCTTCGGCGGTCGCCCAGTCGTATTCGCGTTCGGGCAAATCTTCGATTCGCATCAGCCCAAAGGCCTGTAAAAAGCGTTTCGTCGTTCCGTAGAGAAAAGGGCGTCCCAGTTCTTCCGAACGCCCGACAATTTTGATAAAGTTCTGTTCGAGAAGTTGCCGCAAGACGTCGCCGCAATGAACGCCGCGAATGCGTTCGATCGCAGCGCGAACGACCGGTTGTTCATAAGCGACGATTGCGAGAGTCTCCATTGCGGAGGGAGTGAGTCGCGCTTCGACGGGGGCGGCTTGAAGTCTGAAGAGCCATGGGGCGAACTGGGGAAAAGTCCTAAGTTGAAATCCGCCGGCGACTTCGACTGCGCAGAAAGCGCTTCCGTCGCGCCGATAGCGCTCGTTGAGTTTTCGCACCAAGGCACGCGCGCGCGAACCGTCTTCTAGTTCGGCTAATAGGGCAAGTCGCCGACTCGGGCACGGCTCTCTTAGCGCAAAGAGAACGGCCTCGACGCGCGCCATTTCTTCTCGTTCGTTCATGAGTCGAGTCTCGTTCAATAGGCGGCGGAACGGATCGGCGCATTTTTAGATTCGCCGACGCGTTCGCGTTCGATATATCCGACAAGGGACGTTTGCGAGCTCGGCGTCTCGCGCGTCTCTGATTTGTCGGGAGTCGCGGTCGCGCTATGAGTAGCGCTTTCGGGCGCCGGAACGACGTTTTGATTCGTTTCAGGTTGCGAGGCGTCGGTTCGAGGCGCCGGGAAAAATCGCGAAACGGTCTCGGGAGACCAAGCGTCGGAATCGCCGACTAATTCGGCTGCGCGCGCGAAGTATAGCGCCGTGAAGTTCGAGGAACCGCCATAGAGTCCGACGGCACGCGAGAAATAGCTCGGAGAAAGCGCGGCCTCCGACGCCGATTGACGCGGGACGGTCGGCTCGGCGTTTTCGGAAGGAGCGGCGTCGACTGTCTCTTTCGCGGGGGTCTGCGTCGTCGTCGCGCGCTCCGCGACGGGCTCTTCACGAAGGGGTTCGAGGACGGCGTCGTAGGAGGACGCGACGGGAGCGTCGTAACACGTGGAAGCGACGCGCGACGAATTAGACGGGAGGGGCGCCGACAAAAGTGGGTCTTCCTCAGGGACGCCGGGGTCGCTTAGCGGCGCGAATTCGTCGTTCAACGTCGGAAAGAGAGGATCGTCAGCAAACTGCGAATCTGCGTTCAAATCAGAGGAAACGCCCCGCGAATCGTCGAGCGAAGCGTAAGAGTCGGCGTAGTTGGAGGCAAATCCCGCGTCGGAAGGCTGGAAGGGGGCGTACGCGTCGCCGGTCGACGTTTCTGGGAGAGCCGTCGGAAGCGGTTCGGGAGCGCGTCGCGTCAAAGCGTCGGGGGTCGCGTTCGTCGGCGCGTTTTGGTTTGCGAGGGACGCGGGGAACGCATCGTCGGTCAAAACTTGTCGAGACGGAGCGTCAAGTTCCGGATACTTCGGGTCGGTACGCGCAACGAGATACTGAGAACCGGCAGGCTTCGCCCATGAGGCTTCGACGTCGCGCGCCGGTTCTTGGACGTTCCCCGCGAGAAACGAAGTCGCGGCGGAAGGTAGGGGCGCGTCGAGGAGCGGATCGTCAAACGGAGCGGCGGCGATGAGCTCGGAATCGTCGTCCGAGAGCTCGGCGTAAGGGTCGTCGCTCAGGACGGAATCTTGCGCCATGGGATCGAACGCGTTAAAACGCGCGGCGCGAAGGGTCGGATCTTCGTCGGAATAGAGCGCGCGTTGATTCTCTCGCGTTGAAAATTGCTCGTCGACGAAATTTCCGTGCGGATAGAGAGCGTCGAGCTTCGAACGCCAGTCGGACTCGCGCTCCGCGGCGGCGGAAAGTTCGCTTCCAGTCTTATCGGCGCTGGAGTCCGCGACGGCTCCGGTTTCGTCAAACGCGTTTCCGGCGATCTTTTGCTTGAAATCTAAGACGCTCGGCCAAAACACGGCGCAGAAAAGCATCCCCGCGGAGGCGACGCTAATCGTCGCGACGCGCGCGCGGAGCGCCAAGCTCCAAGGCCGTTCCTCGACCGTTTCGTCCTTGCTTACTATGTTGGAGGTATTCTTTTTAGTCATCCTGACCACCTCGATCGTCCATTGAAACGCGTCCTAAGACGCAACGTGTTTATTCCTTTTCGGAACTCTCTTGAGAATCGGTCGCTTCGCCCTCTTCGACGGCGGAAGCGTCGTCGGAGTCGTCAAGTTCGTAATTCAGATCGTTTAGATCGTCCTCGTTGAGAGTCGGCGCGACGGGATCGGGAGCCGCGAAGCCTAACTCGCTCGCCTTCTTAAAGTCGACGGAAGAGTTCATGTAGTCGCCGATGTGGTCATAAATTTCCCCCCGACGATGATACGCCTCGCCGCGTTCCGGATCAAGCTTGACGCATTCAGAAAAGGCTTTGACCCCGTCTTCCCATATTCCTTGATACTGGCAAACGACGCCCTTGAGGAACCAAGCTTCGATATATTTCGGATCGAGATCGATAATTTTGTCGGCGTCGTCCGCGGCCTTTTGAAAAAATTCATCCGCCTTCGCCGCTTCTTTTTTTCCTTCTTCAATCTTTTGATTTGTCGCGTTCGCTTGCGCCAAGCTGTAATGATCCTGCGCGCGCGCTAGAGAGGCGGCGGCTCTGCCATAGTATGCGTCGACGTCGGTCGGCGTTTTTTCAATCACCTTTGTAAACGCGTCGTAAGCGCGGGACCAATCGCCGGAATCGAGCGCCGCGCGTCCCTCGGCGGCGAAATCGTCCCCTTTTGACGCCGCCGCGTCGTCCTTCGGCGTGCACGCGCCGGTCAAGAGAGCGACCGTCAGAAGAAACGCCACGCCTAATCCCTTACGATACCCAGATTTAAAGAATTTCATCTTCACCCTTTCTTTCCAGAGTCTCTACTGACCTGAATGTGATAATAATGAAAAGAAGAGCGTAGGTAAACCTCATTTTCTTAGCCGTAAAGACGCGCGCAAAGAAAAGGGCGCGATCGAACCGAATCGACCGCGCCCGAGATTATTCTAAAAAGAGGAGCCAATCACGCCTTGCCGAGCTTCTTGAGGTTTTCCATGCATTCGGCGCAGGCTTCCATGAGATTGGAGCCGCTGCGGCAGTCTTCCTGTTCGACAATATACCACTCGACGCCGCCGATATTTTCGGCGATATCAAGCATGCGATTCCAGTCGACGACGTCCCCTTCGGACGCGAGGCTCGCGCCGCCCTTGCCCTTTTCATTCTCAGCCTTCAGGTGTATGAGCTTGCCGCGACCGGGAAGTTTCGCGACGAGGTCGTACGGATCGGCGCCGCCGTGCAAGCAGTTCCCGACGTCCATCTGCGCGATAATGTCGGCGCGAGTGCGGGAAAAGAAGAGCTCCCACGCCGTCTTGCCGTTCACGTCGGTGAAGTCGTTGAAGTGCGCGTGGAAGCCGATCTGCATGCCGACTTTCGCGGCTTTGTACGCGATTTCGTTGAAGAGATACGCCGTCATCTGGTTGCCCGCGTCGGTCGCGCAAGAGGCGGAGAGGCCGCTCGCGACGATCAGGCGATTGTTGCCGAGGGTCTTTTCAAATTCAGCGGTTTTGTCAAACAGTCCTTCAAGGAGCTGAGGGACGCCGAGGTGCGTGCTAACCGCTTGCAAACCGGCTTCGTCGAGCCATTTGCGAACGTCTTTCGCCTCGCAGCCATAATAACCGGCGAATTCGACGCCCTTATAGCCCATCTGAGCGATCTCTTTGAGGGTTCCGCGAAGATCCTTCGAAGCGTAACCGCGAAGGGAATAAACTTGTAGCGCGATAGGTACAAGCTTTTTTTCCTGAGAGCGCGCGACGCTAACGGAAGAAGAGGCGCCCAAAGCGCAACCAGCCGCGGCCATCAAACTCGTCTTCATAAATGAACGTCTATTCATAACACAAGATCCTTGTCATTACTTGTCGTAGGTAAAAGGGAACGAAAGACGCGACGCCTCCGATCCCCAATGAAGATCTCCTTTAATCTTCAATATAACTGTCGGCGTCCGGATCGTCAAAGACGACAGGCTCAATATCGACCTTTTTGTCTCCCGCCTTCGGCGTATTCGCTTTTTCCGAGTTTCCGGCGCCGCTGGGAATCATTTTGCTACGATCCACCTGGAATTGGTCGAACGCGGCGTCGAACGCTTGATCAAGAAGCTCGTCGGGAATATCGTCGACTTGTTCGTCGCTGGGCTTTTCGGCGCTCGATTTCGCGGGGGCGGCTTCTTCGGTTGCAGAGGCGTGGGTTGAATCGGAAGGGGTCGGTTTTGCGATCGACGTCGGATTTGGAGTCGCTCCAGGCTCTTTTTCCGGCTGGGGCTCCGGCTCGGGCTGAATGAGTTTTTCGACGACCATCAGGAGGCGTTTCATGGTGATCGGCATCCCGACGGCGAGTCTTTTCTTACCGCGTTTGGCGGCGGCGGCCCATTTGACTTGATTTTCTTCGAGAAGGACGATCGCGGGCAGATCCTTCGTCGTATTCGATTCTAAGAGCTTGTTGAAGGATCGAACGGCGTCCGCGCCGAGAGATTGTGCGTTGAAGACAATCGCGTCGACGCCGACCGCGTCGCCGTCTTCGAGTCGTCCGAGGGCGCGTTCGCAATTGGACATAACGAGAGCGCGATACCCGGCGTTTTTGAAGGCTTCGCGGAACGCGTTCTGCAACGCGGCGTTCGCCTCGACGATCATGACCGTCCCAAGTTTCGCCTTCTTTTCCTTGAAAGCAGCGGTCATCGCCTTCTCTTCCTGCTCCACGTCGACGCCCGTCTCAAGCGCCTTGATCGCGGAGTCGAGACCTTCAAGCATGAAGGAAGGCGCCTGATAGCGTTCCGTCGGATCAAACTTCATCGCCTTGTCGACGACGTAGGCGACGCAACGCGGAACGTAAGGCGCGACCTCGCGAATCGGTTTGACGTTTTTGAAACGCGTGGCGTCGAGACGCTTCGAACGTTCTTTTATTTCTCCAAGAGGCGCGATCCCCGTGAGGAGTTGATAGTAGACGGAGCCAAGGAAATAGAGGTCGCTACGTTTATCGTCGCGCGGGACGTGCGTCGAACGTTCCAGCGCGGCGTATTCGATCGCGCGCTGCGTCTTGAAACCCGAGCCTTCGTCCGTAAGCAAACCAAAATCGAGAAGCATCGCCTTCCCGGAGCTGGAGAGCAAAATATTCGAGAGTTTCATATCGCGGTGTTGATACCCTCTTTTGAGCGCGTAATCTAGCGCGCTGCAAACGTCGTGCACGATGCGCGTCGCGCGTTTGGGTTCAAGTCGGTGATTCTTCTGCGCCGTGATCTCCTCGCGAAGGGTTCGTCCTTCGACAAACTCCATCACGATGTAATGGTCGTACTTTGTGCGCCCCGACTCGTAGATCGCCGGAATGTTGGGATGACGCATTTGCATCCCGAGCTCCCCTTCGCGCACAAATTCGTCGATCGCCGTTTTATCCTCGCGAAAACGCGCGCGCAACACTTTAACCGCGACGACCTGTCCCGTCTTCTTATTCACGCAACGGAAGACGCGCGCAAAAGACCCCGCCCCGATCAAATAAAGGATTCGATAGTCTCCGTAGTAGAACCCGGTCGTTTCGCCGCTCGTCAACCGTTCCACCTGATATTTCGTAAGATAACCTCGCCGCTGGAGCTCGACAAGGATCTGATCCGTCGTAAAAGCCTGGGCGCCAAAGGAGTTTTCCACGTCGCGTAGCTTTCCCAAATCGATCAGATCCAGGGACAAAATACGTTGCGATAAATCTTCATATGAAATACTCATTGTCGAAATAATCCCTTCATTCGGCGAAAAACCAACGAACTTAACGTTATTTGGCCGGCGCGCTCGGCGCGACGCAAGCCGCTCACAAGGACGGGGAACGTCGTCCATTAGATTATATACGGAACGTAGTTGAAAGTCATCATAAAAAGGGGGTCGTGCGGTCTTTTCATTAAAAAATGCGCGGAAAAGCCATATTAACGTCACAAAAAAAATCCCCTAGCTTTCTTTCAGGTTGATAACGACCTTGAAAACCTATATAATGGATGGAAGGTCGCCGAGTCGGGACCGTCTCAATTCTTTAGCGTGTTCAACATCAACGGACGGAATTTATATGTCGAAAGCAAAATTAAGCAAGCGTCTTCTAACCATCGCATGCTGCGCGCTGGCGGCGAGCGCCGTCGGGTGCCAAGAAAAACCGGAACTTGATTTTTCCGAATATGATGAAACGATCTCCTACCTACCCGTCGTACGCGACTTGCCCGTTTCCGCGCCGATCTCCGACGAATTAGAATCGCGAGAATGTCATTTCCGCACCAACGCGGAGGAACAATCGTTGCGCAACCTCTACCAATCGCAAGGTCGCGAACTCGAATACACGCGAATTCAGGCGCAAAAAGCGGCGGAAGAACGCCAAAAAGAGTTAGAAAATAGAAAACAGCGCGAGTTAGCTAAAGCTACGGAAGAGCCTGTCGTAGAAGAGCCTGTCGTAGAAGAGCCCGTCGTAGAAGAGCCCGTCGTAGAAGAGCCCGTCGTAGAA
>CAVGEG010000009.1:0-3557 GCA_963628165.1 Paratractidigestivibacter sp.
TACGGGTACTATCTTGTCGCAACGGGTCGCGCAGAGCTGATGCTGGATCCTTTCTTTGAACTTTGGGACGCAGCGCCGATGGTTCCGATTCTCCATGAAGCCGGGGGCGCGTTTTGTAATTGGCAAGGCGAGGAAACGATCGAAGGGCGTGAGGGAGTCGCGACAAATAGCGCTTTGCGTGAAAAAGTCATAGAAATATTACGACGTTATCCAAAAACAAAAATTCCTACACGTTGAGAAATGAATTTGTTTCGGATAAAATGAGAAGACAAAAGCTTCCGAGGGTATTGAATTTCGTACATGATTTAGATAGAATCGGAAGAAGATGGGTAAGCCCCTTCCCGTAGTTTTCATAGTATTAGGAGTCCAATTGATGAAAACCGCTGAAAGTCGACGTGTCTTTTTGAATTCACGAACCATTGCGGGTACCCTTTTTACCGGCCTGGCTTTGGCCCCCGTCCATGCAGGCGAACGCAATGAGTTAAAAGTCGGATTGATTGGATGCGGCGGTCGCGGCAACGGATCTGCGGTCAACACTTTGACCGCAGATCCCAATACGAAGCTTTACGCGCTTGCCGACGCGTTCATGCCGAAGGCTCAAAGCGCCGCGGAAGGACTTAAACTTCAATTCGAGGATCGCGTTGACGTTGAAGGGCGCATTTTTGCCGGACTCGACGCTTATAAGCAAGTCATTGATTGTTGCGACGTAGTTCTCTTGTGCGAAGTTCCCGGTTTTCGCTTCCGTTCTCTCGCCTACGCGGTCGAACAAGGCAAGCACGTTTTCTGCGAAAAGCCCGTGGCGACGGACGCTCCGACGTTGCGTTCCGTTATTGAATCGTCCAAGATCGCGAAAGAGAAGGGTCTGACCCTCGTTTCCGGTCTTTGCTGGCGATACGACCTAAACGTCCGAGATATTATGGAACGCGTTCTTGACGGAGCGATTGGCGACATTACTTCAGCGCGTCTTACGTACATGTGTGGCAACCATGGTCCGCGCGCTCGCGTTGAAGGAGACACGGAGCTCATTTCTCAGGTTCGAAACTGGTATAATCACGCGTGGCTTTCCGGCGATTTTAACGTTGAACAGCATGTTCACACCCTTGATAAAGGCTTGTGGGCGATGCATGACGTTCCCCCCGCGACGTGCTATGGACTTGGCGGACGTATGGTCAACGTCGCGGAGCCCGGAAACGGAGATATTTACGACTCCATGGCGTCCGTTTTTGAGTATCCTAACGGAACGACGCTATACTCCTATTGCCGTCACCAAAGCGGAACCTGGGGCGAGAATAACGCGGCCTTCTCCGGAACGAAGGGGTACGTCTCCTCGGTTCTAGGTCGCGGGGTCATAACAGACCTTGACGGCAAGGTGATTTACGAACGTAAGAACGTCGCTTCCGACATGTATCTTATTGAACATCAAGAGATGTATAAATCGATTCGGGGCGAAGTCGGCACGATCAATAACGGCGATTACATGGCCAAGGCGACGATGATGGGAATTATGTCGCGCGAGGCGTGTTATTCTGGGCAAAAAATTACTTGGGACGAAGCTCTCAATTCCGATAAGTCTTACGGTCCGAGCGAATATACACCCGACGGCATTCCCGTGAACGTTCCTGACGAACAAGGCCGATATAAAATTCATGTTCCCGGTTTGGGACAGGTGTATCATTCTGTTTCGCGTTGAAAAAATCGAAACGAAGCATTGATTGATAGATTATTATCCTGTTAAATATAGCGCGTAGCGATAGGCGCCTTTAACCTTTACCCTTTAAAATGGAGATTTTACAATGAGTCTTTCTCGTCGTAACTTCCTTAAGACGAGCGCGATTGGCGTCGCCGCTCTTTCCGCTTCCAATCTTCCTCGCGTTCACGCCGGTGAAGACAACCTGATTAAAGTCGCGCTTATCGGTTGCGGTGGTCGTGGTCGTGGAGCCGCCGCGAACACCCTTAACGCCGACCCCAACAGCAAGATCGTCGCCGTCGCCGACGCCTTCATGCCGAAGGCGAAGGGCGCCGTCGAAGGTCTCGAAGCTGCTTTTGGCGACAGAATCGACGTTGGCGATCGCATCTTCGGCGGTCTTGACGCGTACAAAGACGCGATCGACGCCGCGGATCTCGTCCTTCTTTGCGAAGCTCCTGGTTTCCGTTATCGCTCTCTCGAATATGCCGTCGCTCAGGGCAAGCACGTCTTCTGCGAAAAGCCTGTCGCCACCGACGTTTTGGGTATCCGCTCCGTCATGGAATCCACCAAGATCGCGAAGGAAAAGGGTTTGACCCTCGTTTCCGGTCTCTGCTGGCGCTATGACCTCAACGTCAAGGACGTCATGGAACGCGTTTGCGGCGGTGAAATCGGCGAAATCACCTCCGGTCGTTTGACCTATCTCACGAGCCAGCTTTGGAGCCGTCCTCGCGCTGAAGGCGACAGCGAAATGATGGCGCAGGTTCGCAACTGGTACAACTACGCGTGGCTTTCCGGCGACTTCAACGTCGAACAGCACGTCCATACCCTCGATAAGGCTCTGTGGGCGATGGGCGACGTCGCTCCTTCGACCTGCTATGGTTTAGGCGCTCGTATGCAGCGCGTCGCGCAGCCCGCCAACGGCGATATCTACGACTCCATGGCCGCCGTCTTCGAATATCCCAACGGCACGACCTTCTACTCCTTCTGCCGTCAGCAGAACGGTTGCTGGGGTGAAAACCAGGCGTATTTCGCCGGTACGAAGGGCTTTGCGACGATTCTCGGTCGCGGTCGCATCACCGACCTCGACGGCAAGGTCATCTACGAACAGGAACGCGTTGATTCCGATATGTACACCCTTGAACATGTCGAACTTTACAAGTCCATCCGCGGAAAGATCGACACGATCAACAACGGCGATTACATGGCGAAAGCGACGATGATGGGTATCATGGCGCGCGAAGCTTGCTACACCGGTAAGAAATTGAATTGGGAAGACGAACTCAAGTCCGAAAAGTCCTATCGTCCTAGCTCCTATGATTGGGACGGCATGCCGTGGAATACGCCTGATGAAAATGGTCGCCTCAAGATTCAGGTTCCTGGTATCGGTCAGGTTTACCACACCGTCACCCGCTGATTAGAAGAATCGTTTACGATATGAAGAGCAAGAGGCGCGTTTCTCGCGCGTCTTGCTCGCCGTTTAGAACTTGTGTTAAACGTCGATCTAGATTTTTGCGTCTAGTATCGGCGTTTTAATGATTTAAAGACCCATCTTTTTTGCGGAGTGTTACCGTCTCCCTAATTTGATCTCAAGTGGACTCTGAAGAAACGCATTTAAGATCCTCTGTCGCGCAGGGGCATTATTCCGATTTCAGGCTCGATCCCCTCACGGATCGCTGGACGTTGATCGCGGAAGGTCGTGGAAAAAGACCGGAACCCATCTCTTCGCACCGAAATGGAGGAGGAGGGGAGGACGATAAGTCGTCGAAGCCGATTTCTGAATTGGAGTCGCAGGACGCCGCTTCTCGTCATGATTGCGCATTCTGTCCCGGTAACGAGCAAATTACGACGGAGACCGTTGCCGCTATAATCG
>CAVGEG010000009.1:3623-5784 GCA_963628165.1 Paratractidigestivibacter sp.
CCGGATTCCAATGGGGAGAAATATACGGTTAAAACGCTTGGTCGAGATGGAAATCTTGAAGGGTATCATTGGCTTGGGCGCGTAATCGAGAATAAATATCCTGCGTTTCGAATCGATCCGACGCGTTTTACTCATCCCAAAGGGTTTGACGAGCTTCGACGTCTTTTCCGGGACGGTAAACTGTCTCTCAAGGAACGCTTTTTTCAGAAGATCGACGCGGTCGGGCGTCACGAAGTTGTGATTGACACAAGACGCCACCTTCGCGGATGGGCTGAAATGACCGAGGAGGAGATCATCCTGGCTTTTCGGCTGTTGCAAAGCCGTTTGCAGGAGTATAGAGCTTCCGGATTATACGACTACGCGTTTTTCTTCAAGAATGTCGGCGTCAACGCCGGGGCGTCACAACCGCATACGCATTGTCAACTTACAGGCAACGTCGTTATTCCCGACGACGTCGACGCGCAGGTGAAACGCGTCGCGCGATATGAACGCATTCGGCGAGAGCATGGGGAGAGCACTTCTTTTTGGGAGGCGTTGATGGCGATGGAAATCGAGGCGGGTTCGCGCATCGTTTCGAAAACGGATTCCTTCGTCCTCTATTGTCCGTATGCGAGTCGTTTTCCGTTGCAGGTGGAAATTTGTCCCCTATTCGACGGAGCGTTTGAAGATTATGGCGAGTCGACTCTCGGCGAAGTCGCCAAACTCGCGCGCAATGCTCTTCGCGCGTTGCAGGAAACGAAACGACGTTATCGACCGTTGGATTCGACTCCTCTTGATTACAATGTGGTTATGACGAATCAACCTTACCGCGTAGAATCGGGTATGGTCGAGGCTCTCGCCGTTTTTCGCCCCCGTTTAACAATCTTGCCGAGCCTTGTAAAGAAGGCCGGTTACGAACACGGTAGCGGAATTGATATCAATCCTATGGCGCCAGAAACAGCTGCCGCTTATTTACGCGACGCGCTCGTTCATTTATTGCCTTGAGGCCGACGATAAGCCTCTTGGTTTTTATGCGGCGTATTCGTGCGCGCCGCGTATTATGTTTTATTTTTCAAGAGGCTTGTTTATGAATAGCGTCAACGCTTCGTCTCAACCGTTGAAGACGGTTTCGCCTTTCTATCGCTGGGAGCTCCTCGCGCTTCTTTTCTTGGCGTACTTTTTCCATCAATCTGATCGCGCGATATATGGAATTGTCGCAACGTCGATCCAAGACGCTTTTGATCTCGACAACAATACGCTATACGTGACGCGAACGGTCATGTTCACGCTCATGGCGCTGATCGTTCCGATCGCCGGTTATTTCGGCGATCGATTTAATAAGCGAAAATTGCTCATAACGTGCCTCTTTTGCTGGAGTATCGCGACTGTTTGCACCGGGTGCGTTACTAGTATTTGGGGGATGATCGTCTTCAATAGCGTCGGTCTTGTGGTGGCGGAAGCTTTTTATGGTCCGGCTTCGACGAGTCTTATCGCGTCATATCATAAAGAAACGCGCGCGCTTGCTCTCTCCGTTCATCAAACAGCGGTGTATCTGAGCGTTATTGTCAGCGGTTTTTTAGCCGCGTGGGTTTGCGAAAGATTTGGATGGCGCGGCTCCTTCTGGACTTTCGGCGGCGCAAGTATTATCGTTGGATTGCTTTTGGTTTTCCGTTTGAAAGATCCCGCGCGCGTTCGATTTACCGAAGGTAGTCAGACGGAAACCTCCGTTGAAAAACCGTCGGTTCGAGAGTTTCTCTCGATGATTTTCCGAAATCGATCCGTCTTGCTGTTGACGGTCGGTTTTACCGCCATCGTCTTTGTTAACAACGCGTATCTCAACGTCGTTCCTAAGTTTCTCCAGGAGAAATATGACCTGAGTCAAACGGCGGCGGGATGGAACGGAATGTTCTGGCACCATATCGCCGCGTTTGGGTGCATCTATCTGGGGGGCTGGCTCTCCGATATGATGGCGAAGAAGTCTCCGAGCTATCGACCGAAACAGCAGTTTTTCGCCATGGCAATAGGCGCCCCCGTCATTGCGTTCATAGGATCCGTAAACTCGTTGACCGTACTTTACGCCCTTTTCTTTGCGATGGGGGTCTGTCGCGGCTTTTATGAGTGCAACACGCACGCGTCTGTCTTTGAAACGGTTCCGGTTAAGTATCGTTCGACGACGGTCGGT
>CAVGEG010000009.1:5794-7816 GCA_963628165.1 Paratractidigestivibacter sp.
ATGATTTTCTTTGCGTTCATTATTGGCGCTTGGTCGAGCCAGATGGTCGGCGCGTTCTGCGACGCTTTCGGCGTCGAACAAGGATATCGCTACGCCTTCGCCGTTCTCGGCGTCGCATGGATTATCGGGGCCGTGGCTGTCGGTTGCGCCGCTTTTGGCACATTTAAAGGGGATCGTCAACGCCGACTTGATTTTGAAGAACAAAAACAACGCGAAGTATGACGTTTGTCCGACGCGCTTGTCGATTATTTTCTCCCTTCTACTTAGACGCAAAACTTTTGTCCCCCGATGGTTAGAGGAACTTTAATGAGAAGAATCGTTTCTTTCCTGTGCGTCGCGTTCGTCGCGCTTTGCTTTTTCTTAGGAGAGCAAAGTCAACGAGCCTACGCGTTAAACGACGTCGAACGACAACTTATTTCCGACGAATTTATGGAGCTGTCCTATTCGTTTCACTTTGACGAATTTCTTTTGTTTGACGAGAAGACTAAGTTTTTAGAACTCCCTTTCGCTTCCAACGAAGAACTGAATCGCGCTTATATTGATATTCCGATCAGCCAGGATTGTTCCCCTTACGCGTCTTATGAATTGACCGTAAAGGTTGATAAATTGGAGGCGGTCGGCTTTACTTCGTTGTATTTTCATAGCGGAGACGGCTGGCATGGCATGACGGGTGACTCCAAACGTTACGCCGACGGTCGTCTTGTTATCCGCTTTAATATTGGGGAAGTCCGTCCGGAAGGTTCCCCCGGTTCCTTGGCGGAGGTCGATAAACTCCGATTCGCCTTCTGGCATGGAGCGTCCGTCGACGCCACTTTGGAATTTGTGAGTTTTAAGGCTATCCGGAGTCGTTTTGCGATTCTAGACGGATACAAAACGGACAGTCCCGGGTATATCGCGTCGACTACCGATCTCTTTGAAAAGAGCGGCGTTTTTTGCGAACGAGTCGACGTTAAGCAGATAACGTTAGATAAGTTGAGTCGATATCGAGCCGTCGTCCTCGCTATCGGCGGCGCCCTTTCGGACGAAACGATCGACTGCTTATGTCAGTATGTCGACGCCGGCGGTTTTCTCTTTGTTTTCTTTGACAGTCATCCTAAGCTTTTGGCGAAGTTAGGGGTTCTCGGCGGGAAATTTTTCCGACCGTCTCAAGAGGGTCTCACGATCGACGGAATGTGTTTTGACGAAAACTCCATTCGCTCGGCGAAGAAACGCGGGCTGGCTATACCGAGTCGATGCTCTCAAAACTCTTGGAATTTTTACGACGTCAGTTGCGACGAAAAGTTTCAATCGTCGAAAAAAAGCGTGATTTACGGTGATAAAAAGGCGCACGTTCTTGCTTACTGGAGCGAAGACAGAAAGCCGACACGTTATCCTTCCCTGATCCTGAGCGGTTCCGGACTCTACTGTTCGCATATTTTCGATAATGCCGACGTAACGAACAAGAAGGCGCTTATCGCTTCAATCCTTGCGGATATTTCTCCTGAATATTTGCGCAACGTCGCTCACGCCGAATGGATCTCGATTTTCGACGTCGGAGTTTATCCCGAGGAGGATCGATTCGAGGCGCGTGAAAAGACGCTCGAGTTCGTGAAAAAAGAACTTGAGAAACGCAATGTCGACCTTTCCGACGTCTTGAAGTATTTGGACCGCTCGAACTCGTGCGGAAGTTTAAAAGCCTTGACTTCGCTCGGTAAGCTCTTAGCGGAGATTCGGGAAGCGAAAACCGACGACTTCGCAAGGTCTCTCTCCCCGTGCCAAAATGAAGCACGATTTTGGTGGGAGCATTCCGGATGCGGAATATGGCGAGGCGACTGGGATCGCACGATGAAAGAACTCTCCGACGCGGGCTTCAACGGAATCGTGACGAATATGTTGTGGGGAGGTCAAGCGAGCTATAAGAGCAAGGTTCTTCCAAACGACTCCAAGGCGGAGGAACTGGGAGACCAAGTCGAACAGGCGGTTGCGGCAGGTAAAAAATACGGCGTCGAAGTGCATGTTTGGATGGTTTGCTTTAACGCGTCA
>CAVGEG010000009.1:7826-14278 GCA_963628165.1 Paratractidigestivibacter sp.
CGAAGGACTTCCTCGAACGTATGAGCCGCGAAGGACGATTGCAACGCACGATCGACGGCGAAGAAAAACCGTGGCTCTGTCCCTCCTCGCCGTTGAATCGTCAACTTCAACTTGACGCGCTCAAAGAAGTCGCGTTCAACTATGATGTGGACGGAATCCACTTCGATTATATTCGTTATCCGGGGGAGGAATCATGCTACTGCGACGGTTGCCGCGAACGTTTTGCCGCGAGCTACTTTGAGTCGACAGGTCAAAAAATCGAGGGTGATCTTGTTAAAGCGATCAAGAGCGATTTGGGCGTCGAATCCGCGTGGCGACAGTGGCGATGCGATCAAATTACGGCGCTTGTCCGCGAGGTTAGCGAAGCCGTACGCGCGAAAAAACCGAATATTCAAATCTCCGCCGCTGTCTTCCAGGCTTATCCTGGGGTTAAGAACTCCATTGGACAAGATTGGGGGCTGTGGGTGGAAAAGGGATACCTTGATTTCGTGTGTCCGATGAATTACACGGAAGATTCTTACTATTTTGAACAACTCATCAAAAAGCAACTTCCGTACACGCAAGGAAAAGTTCCTCTTTATCCAGGGATCGGCTATTCTTCAACGGGGAATAACATGCGTCCAGACGAGGCGCTTCTTCAGGCGAATATCACTCAGCGCCTTGGAACGGGAGGGTTTGTCATCTTCAATCTCGATCAACGCGCGGCGGAAAAGACGTTCCCCGAGTTTAAAAAGGGAATAACTTCCGAAAAGACGAAACGCAAGAATTAATAGAAAAGCCGCAGTGAAATTCGATTCACCGCGGCTTTTCTATTTCTTTCGTTCTTTCTTCAAAAAACGTCGAAACGATTTTGAAGAGTTTTGACCTGACTCCGTCGGGATAGAATAAGACGCCAAAATTAACTCTTATTCGACCCAGCTATTGGAGCTCTGGAAGAGGGATCTTTTCTCCTTGAAGTTGCTTCGCCTGTTCCTCGGGATCATAGACGCCGTAGAAGGGGACGTTCAAGTCGCACCAAAGGAGAATCTTACGATATTCTTCCTCTGTTAGTCCAATATCTTCGTGCGCGCCCTTCCTGACGATCTCGGCGAGAGGAGAAATATCGGCTCCGCACTCTCCTGGTTTTGTCACGATTTCACGATGGTTTTTCGCGCCCCATTCGTACCATTTCACGTATTGAGTCAGCTCCGTGTAACTCTTTGTAAAAGGTTCCTCTATTTCTCCGGTCAGAACCGGCTTAGCGCTCTCTTCGCTACCGTCGTGGCACCGAACGCATTTTGCATCGAGAATCGGTTGAATATACCGAACATACGAGATTGGACGAAGATCCTCGTCTCCTGGAGCGATTGTAGACGGAGCGCGCAAAGAGGCGATCGTGCGGTGCGGCATGGTTTGCCCAATCGTCGTTTGCGTTTGTTCGTGGCAACCGACGCACCCGCGGTTTTCTCCTGGTTGGAGATAGACGGCGCTACGCATCGACTGAACCGCGCGTCCCGATTCGTCGACCGCTTGGAAATAAAGGGGCGCGCCCGCGGGCGCTTTGAAAACCGCGCTTCCGTCTTCTTCCACCGGAACCGTCCCCAGATAGACGCGCGCGTTGGCCGCCCATGGAATTCCGATTCGAGGATGTGCGGAGAGGTAATCGGGGCCCTTCGGAAGGAGTTGGATGACTCTTAGTTCCTTGATTTTCCTGTCGGTCGGAAATGGAAAGAGACTTTCGTAGACGTTGGATAAGATGAAGACGCCCGTGTTGGAGTCTTCGCCTTCTTCTATCGTAGAAGGCATAATATCCGGTTTTTCCCGCGGGATCAAAGGCGTCGGATAGAGACATGATTCGTTGGAATCGAGATTTTGATATAGGAGTTCAAGATTGCCGTAACAATCCCCGTAGTAAATCCCCAACTTTCCCGAAGACGTCGTTTGTGCCAGGAGACCGCCCAGCGGTTCGCGACTATACGACGTGATCCACTCGTTTTCCGAAAGAGGGTAGGGACTGAAGTAGTATTGATTGCACGTCTGGTTTCCTTCTTCTTCTACCTCGGGGAGCGGAATATCAGGCGTCAATCTTTCGATCGAGGAAAGGTCGTCCTCGCCGGTTTGAGGATCATACGATCTCTTAGATGGATCAAAGGATAGGAGCGCGCCGCCGACGTCTAGGTGATGGGCGCCCCCTACAAAGAGGATTTTGTTAGAGCCTGGAATCGCCTTCGGCTGATAGCAGGCGTTGATCGCGTACGTGTAGTTTCCAAAGAGAATCGACGCGTTTGTTCCATCCGGATTGGTCGTCCATAGCCCGTGGTGTTTCGCGGCGTTCCGATCGACATAATCCCATCGCGTGTAGACGACGCGTCCGTCGTTAAGAAAACTCGGTTGCCATTCATTCGTTTCGTGCCAGGATAAACAATCTATTGTGGAGTCGAGATTGAGTCGATGAAGGGTATGAACGTTAAGGGGTTCGTAATGTCCATGGCAACGACCGTAACCTCCGCGTCTTGTGGACATGAAGAGTAGCGACCCGTCAGGCGCTTCCACCGGGTCAAAGTCGTCCTCCGATTCGTTCGTGAGACGTACGACTTTTCGATCCTTCAGAGACATCTTATAGAGGTTAAATTTTCCCTCTTTCTTTGCCATATGGTTCGAATCAAAGTCTTCTACATAAGGCTCCTGCATAAGGTCGGTAATGTCTCGTTTGGCGACGTCGTCCCCCTGTGTCTGCGAAAAATCGGCGAAGGAAAAATAGATTGTCTGCGCGTCGTAAGAAAGGGAGAGGGTTTGAAAGACGCCGCGCGGGAAAAGCCCTTCCGTTATCGATTCTGTCGCGAAGCTTTTTCCCGGCTCTTTAAGCGCGTAGATTCCGCCGCCATGGTATCCGCAGACGTCGTAAAAATACGACAAGTACTCATGGAGCATCTGCCAAGTGAACCGCTCTTCCTTGAGAAATACGATTGGATTCCCCGTAACTTGAGGATTGCTGAGTAGGAAGTTTCTGAGCGCTTCCCTCAACGCGAGGTATTGAGTTATTGCGCTTGCAAGGGGAAGGTTCCTTGCCGTTTCCAAATCATTCAAGGTTTGTTGAGTTTTCGTCAACTCTTGTTCTAGATTTTCAACTAGTTCGGGGGAGGCCCACGCTTCGCCTTCGAAGGCTTCCAGCGTCTTTTGAACGCGCGTCGCAAGCGCATCCAACGCTTCGCTGGAAGCGACGTTGCGCCCTAGAACGCGCTCCTGCTCAATCCAATCTTTGACGACCGCTTCACGATAGTCTTGGTTGGACGTCTGCGCTCGGAGTTTTCCGTCTGTTCGCCCTATCAAAAGGAGTGTTAGAGCGATAAGAAAGAGAGAACGATGAAATAAGGAAGTCATACTTGTCCCTTTATCCTATGAGGAGTTGGATAACGATCTGCGAGGTGGATTCATTTGTCGTGTTCTAATAGGTATTTTCGTATGGAGTCGACGTCTCCTAGGTAGGAGAAGATTGCGACGACGCGCTTGGTGCGACGATTCATATAAAGGAATTGGCCGTTCATTCCTCCTTTCCCGAAGGCGTTTCCTTCGGAGTCGAGTGGATAAAGCTCAAAGGTGCGATCAAAGGCTTTGTTTACGAAGCGTTCAGAAAGGATGCGGCGTCCTTTATATTGTCCGTTGTCGACGAGCATTTCGCCGAGTTTGGCCATGTCGTCCACGCTGACATAGAGGCCGGTCGCGCCGATCGGAATACCGTCCGGATCTGTGGAGAAAGCGTATTCTTTGAACTTTAAAGGATCGAAAAGTTCTTTGATTAAGAACTCGTTCAGTTTTTGTCCCGTTTTTTCGAAGACGATATATGAGGCGATGTAGAACGCCGCGTCGGTGTAGACGAATTTCTCCCCGGGTTCGTATTCGAGTTTTTCACTCAAGACCGACAAGAGGAAATTTCGAGACCAGGTTGACGAATCCGCCGCGTCTATATCCAAAAGACCGGGGACGCCAAAACCAACTCGATGGCGTATGACGTCTGATATTTTCACTTTTTCCCATTTCGGATCGTAGTTTTCAGTGAAATGATTTTTCAAGATTGGGAAGATTGGCTCGTCGATATTGATAATTCCCTTATCTTCCATGATTCCTAGCGCCACTACGGTGAAGAGTTTGGCGACGGAATAGGCGTTATGACAGCGGATGTTGGGGCGAATGATCGCCGTTTGCGACTCTCCGTTGTATATTTCACAGATAGAAAAAATTTTATCGCCGTCTTTATGAGCGATTTCTTCTAACGCGGGAAGAAGGAAGGAATCGTTCTCCACAGGTTGCGCCCATGCTTGAGGCTGGGCTGCGACAGAGCAGAGAACGCCGAAGAGGAGCGAACAAAGACTGAGCTTATTCATAAAGAACTCCTTTGGAGCAAGGCCAACGCGAGATGAAGACTAAAATACGAACTGATAGATCTATTAGAGTGGAAGTCGAAAGATTTTGCAAATAGTATCTCTAAAGGATTGCGCAGAAAATGAAAAAATCCGACCGCCGTTAGGGACGGTCGACCTATTGTTCAGATCAAGATTAATCGCTTAATCAGTTAATCAGTTTTTCGGAATGAGTTGCGCCGCATCGACGATCACGTGCCCGTTGGTATTTTCCGCGCTAATTTTGACAGTCGCTTTTCCTTCGTCGCCGACGCGGAGCGAACCGATGGAAACAAAAAGGCCGTCAATGTCTGGCGCTTTTTGTTCGTTTACGACAGCTTCGATCTTCATGACGTCGCTGTTCGCTTCGACGGGAATATTGGTCGCGCGATTGGAATGCGTGGAATAGGAGATCCGACAGTCGTAGACGCCCGGCTTTAATCCCTCAAATTCAAAGAGGACGTATTTGCCTGCTTTGTCTTTGTTGTCGTCGTGGAGGTAGTCCATGTCCACGTATTTGGGGATCGAAGATCCGCTAACCCAGGCTCCGTTGACACGCGCCTTAGAATTGTCGACAACAATTCCGGGAAGCTTTCGAGAAAGCGTTCTTGAGGACTGCGATCCGTCGTATTCCAAGACTTGTCCGTCGTCGAGCAAGCGCTGACGAAGGAGAGCATAGTCGAGATCTTGAGGCGCGACGCCGGCGTCGATGGAAAGACAAGCGGCGGTCGCGGCGCTCTGACCGAGGATCATGAAGACGGGCTCCATGCGGATCGAGCCGTACGCGATGTGGGAGCAGCTAACGCAAACGGGGACAAGAAGATTGTCGCATTCTTTTTTGAGTGGAATGATCGCGCCGTAATCGATGGGGTACGGGCCGCCGGGATTGACTTGAACGTCGCCTTCGTTGCGAACGGTTGCGCGGCCTTCGGAATCGATTGCCACATAGCGTTGAATGTTATGGGAATCCATGTTGTAGGAGCCCATGCCGATAGGACGCGCCGTTTCGTCGAGATAGCGAAGGTGACGCTCGGAGACGACGAAGTCGCTCTTCATTCTTCGGGCTTCGCGAACATAGAGCTGTTTGGGCCAGTTTCCGTTATCGACGAATTCGTCTTTGGCGAGTCCCCACGCCAGGTGTGCTTTACGGATATCTTCGGGAACGCGTTCGTTGTGCTGAAGCGTCCAGAGAAGCCCCTGTTGCCAGTTTCGATGCGCTTCGTAGATCGCTTCGCGTTCTTCGTAGGAGCCGTCCGGGTATTTATAGTTTCCGCCGATGTAATCGGTAGAAACAGCTTGGTTATTGTTGGAGTCCGTTTTGAAGTTTGGCATCGGGGAGAAGGTCATAAAGATTTTCTGCCCGGCTTCAATGGAGCGGAGGAGAAGCTCGTAATCGAGTTCGTTGTAATTCTCCGGCTTTTCGATCGGAACCATGTTTTTCGGATTGTTCGTCAGGCACATACGCAGGCAGTACGCCTGAATAAAATCGTCCGCTTCGCCGTCTTTCGCATTGATCTTTTCATGCACGAAAGGAAGGAGTCCGCTTTCCGGAACGCCCTTTTCGACATAAGGATCGACAAAGCCGGAGAACTGATGCGAGACCGCATGCCCGACCTGAACGCCGTTAAGAGTTTCGCCATACTGCGCGTTGGCTTCACGCCCGGTAACGTAAGTAACGTTGGCCGCGGCCATCAGATCCCCTTCGTAGGTGGCGTCGATGAAATACTTTCCTTTGAACGTCTTTCCAGAGAGGGTCGTGATGGAAGCGATCGAGGCGTCGTCTTTAACGACTCCCTTGTCACGATCGAGGCATTCGGACTTGAAGACGGGGATTTTATATTCGGCGACGAAACTCTCAAAGATTTTTTCGGCGACGCTCGGTTCAAAGACCCACATCGTTTCGGTCGCGTTGTCGATACCGCGTCCTCCTTGACCAGGGATGCCGTTTTCGCGGGGCTTTTTCTGGAAGATCCAAGCCTCGTCGCGCTGATAGTACTGCCACAAACGGTGATAGAATTCTCGCGAAAGTCCGCCGACGACCGTGCGATTTCCCGAGTCGGTGGCGCCGAGTCCGCC
>CAVGEG010000009.1:14356-21296 GCA_963628165.1 Paratractidigestivibacter sp.
GCTTGACAAGCCGCCGAGGTGCTTATCCGGCGAAACCACCGCGACGGTTTTTCCCATCTTGGCCGCTTGCACGGCGGCTGTAATCGCGGCGCTGGTTCCTCCGTAAACAACGACGTCGAAGGAGCCGATAGTTTCGGCTATCGCTTGTTGAGTTCCAAACCAAGACGCGCAGACTGTGAATAGCGCCAGACATATAGTTTGAAGCGTTTTTTTCATGTCTTTTCTCGATCGTTATGGAAGAGACGGATTTTCCCAACTCGAGAAATCAGCGTTCTTCCGAGTTAAATATGATATTCAAGGCGAGGATAACTTCTTAGTTTCCGCTCAATGAATATTTTTCTCCGCAGTTTGCGGAAGAAATAGAAACCATTACGTTATCTGAGATCGTTTCTGAAACGAAACGCACCGATCCGTCGGCCATCGAAACGTTTAAACCGCCGGGATGATGACTCGTCCAGAGCGCGGCGTTACGGAACGGCGAAAAACGGCCCGTTCCGCTCGTTGTGGATTCGTCTCCTCGCGCCTTCGCCTGAATACCGGCGTTAATATAGAAAGCGGTTTTGACGCTTTTCGCCGAACACATGTTCCAATATCCGTTATTAGGGGTTTGATAACCGGAACCTTTCGACATGACGTAGGTTCCGCGATGCCACCCGCGATAGCCCTTATACTCGTTCCATGAAGATTCATAGAAGAAAACCGTGTTTGACGTTCCGTCGGTCGCAAATGAGAAATTCCGATGGTATCCGATGGTTAAGAGACCGTTGTTTGATATTTCGCCAATCGTTCTTTGCGTCGTGATAAGCCCATATTCCTCCGTCGTAGAGTCGGGTTTGGGGCCCGTCGCGCCGACGTTTCCGTAGTAATGCGCCGTGTACCAACTCTCTTCGCCGCCGCCGACGGAATTAATCTGCGTGCTGGAAGGACAGAGCAACGATTCGATTTTGGTTTTCGCCATCTCGGCGTTCTGCCCTTGGTTGTAGTTCTGATTCCAATTTAAATTGCTGTAAATGCTGGCGCCTTCGAAGAAAGGCAAGCCTTTGGCAAGAATACCCATCCAGTGAGCGCCCGATTTAGCGGTGATAAAATAACCGTCGTTTGGCAGGTTGTTGTTGACGTCATGATAATTATGCATGGCAAGAGAGAGTTGCTTGAGATTGTTCGTGCACTGCATTCTTCTTGCCGCCTCGCGCGCCGCTTGAACGGCGGGCAACAAAAGGCCGATGAGTATTCCGATGATTGCGATAACGACGAGCAATTCCACGAGGGTAAACCCTGTCATGGACTTTACCGTGTTTTTAAGATAGTGTTTGTTCATGATAGAAACCTTGTGAAATATAGAGTATCGTATAATTCAGAACGAGCAATTACTCGATAAGGGGAACGTCTATTTCTATTGGTTCTCCAGCTTTGACCGTGATAGTCGTCGCGTAGTCTGGAAAGATCTTTTGGGCCACTTGATCGGGATCGTTTTCGGGAACCTCGGCGTATCCTTCGATGAGAACGTTGTATTCTCCCGGCTGCACGCCGTTTTTCGCCTCGACGTCAAAGACTCCGTTTTTAACTGTTTGAATCGCACGAAAACCGTCGGCAACGGGGGTGAAGGTAACAACGCCAAGGGCGAGGGGTTCGCCTCCATACGTGATTTTGCCCTGAAGGCTTATTTTCCCTTGGTTGGAGCATCCGCAGGCAATAAAGGCAGTCATTCCGAGAATGATAAAACAAATAAAAGCTTTGTATGGTTTTAACATGACGATGTTCGAACTTTTACGATGAAATCTAAATCAATAAAAACGTCAGGGGGCGCATGGCCCCCTTCGAACGCTTGACAGACGAAACGCTGTCCACGGTCTGAAGAGTCAGCCCATGGTAGATATTATAGCTTTTTAAGAAATTTAGTTCAACGAACAATTCGATTTTTTGACTGCTACTGTTTTATTATTGCCTTATTTAATAAATCGGACGCTTTCTATCATTGCTTTTCCTTCACGCGCCGGGAAGATGAGTTGGAGAGATTTCATCGCTCCAGAATATGCGTCAACTTTACTCAAGTCGACGCGCAGACAATCTTTTTCCCCGTCGAAGCGAATCGGAACGTCGACCGATATTTCGGGCAAACGCGGATGTTCTTTTTCTTTTTCTCGACGATCCTCGATCGAATTTTTTGGCCCTTCCGACCACTGGAGATAGTCTACGGAGTCCGCGGGGGAGAAGGGAATGATCTTGATCGTCAAAAGATCGTCGACCGAATTCTTTTTCGAAAAATCAACAAAGGAGCCCGTTATTTCCAAGACCGAGGCGTCTTCCGTTTTCCAAAAAGTATCCGGGGAGGAGGCGACGGCTTTGAGGTTGGGAAGGAGGTTGATTTTCAGCGTTCCTTGGATTGGGAAGCCTTCGTCGGTCGTGTTGGGATAGATCCAATTTTGCCTGTCGTTTTTGAAGATCCATTCTGGGGTGGATTTCAAGTCGCGCTTCGCCAGTTCATATACCGTCGATCGAATTTCGTCCAGCGAACCAACGACGAAGGTCGTTTGGTATGTTCGCGTAATATTCCAGTCGAGAATCGTGACTTCTCTTGGGGCAATGTAGCCCGTGGCGCCGCTTTTATCGCCCAGATTCTGCCCCTTTGCCGTGTCGCCGCCGTGGAATCCTGCCGATGAACCTAGCGAATACGGCTGGTAAACGCCGATTCCAACGTTTTGTTCGTTGAGAAGGGCGCTCCAACGTTCCGTCGTGTTGTAGGTGAGCCAAGGCCATCCTTTCCCGTCATTTTTGTCGACTAAGACCGTGACGGGAGCGTTTTCGAAAGGCTTGTCTCCGGTGTAGGAGACGAGCTTATACCAGGACGCGTTGGTGTAGAGCGCCGGGGTTTCTTGGTTTCGACCTCGATATTGGGTTTTGTCGCTTCGGTCGTTGACGATCGTCGCCGTGAGCTCAAATCCATTAGAGGTGAGCTTGTATTCGCATTCGAAAACGCATTCCGCTAAAAGGCCGATATTGGGCCAAAGCATCGGTCGCGTTCTTAAAAAGGCTGAATCCGACCCCCTTTGTTCATAGTGAAGAACGCGCGAACCGTATCCTTCGCAATCTCCCGCCTGAATCGGATTCCAACCGAGTCCTGCCCAGTTGGCGGAAGGTTTTTCGCCATTCGGCCCGATGAAGGGGACGGGGCCCGAATAGTAGGAGAGTTGAATCTGCCGCCCCCAATCGTAACTGTTGATTATATTGCCGGAGTTATATTTTTTGTCCTCGAGATAAACGACGGCGCCGCCTATCGCCAAGTTAAAACCGACCTTGAGACGATCGTTTTCTATGTAGCGCATCGGATCTGCGCCGAATTCGTAGTAAGCTTCTCCTTCAAGAGAGGCGTAAAGAGGTTCGCTTGTCGGTTGGCCCATTGTTTGAACAACTGCCGCCAGACTCAAAAGAATCGCGAGAATGGAACGAAAAGCCGCGTCTATCATGAGGTCTCTCCTTTGAGGATTTGTTAGGATTGCGATTTGGGGGTTGTGCAACGATCAACTAAATAGACGATTGATCTGTAGGGAACGCCGCTATTGGTAGCGAGTCCGATTTCACACGTTCTACTCGTCGAGAAACCTTCAACGACGCCCTTTTCCTCAATTTGAGGGCGCAGTTTCCTCAAAGCGAACGCGTTGACTTCCGGATGCGTAAAGCCTTTGTCCCCCGCAAAACCGCAACATCCGACTTCCTCAGGAACGAGTACATCCGAGACGCAGCGTTTCGCCAGTTGGACAAAGAGGGAATGCAACTTTAATTTTCGCGTCGAGCAGGTTGAATGAATGGCGATCTGTTCGTCAATCGGATGGAAATCGAGTTTGTCGACGAGATAAGTTTCGATAAATTCGATCGGCTCATACAGCTTTAGGGAAGCGATATTGTGGCGCAAGCGGTATAGGCATGGGGACTGATCGCATAGGATTGGGTGTTCGCCGTTGTTGGAGGCGATTGTCAAAGCTTTTTCAAGTTCTCGAATTTTTTTCTCTGCGATATCGGGCATACCTTTGCTTTCCCATATCGTGCCGCAACAAAGATTTTCGTATTGCGCCGGGAAAACGACCTGGTAACCGGATTTTTCGAGGAGTCGCACCGTGACGTCGACGAGAGGTTCCTCTCCTTCAGACGCGCCCATCGTCTGATTGATGCAACTTGGCAGATAAACGACTTTGTTAACGGTTTTCGGAGCGTCGGAAGACGACGTTGCGGAAGATTGAAGCGTCTTCGCGCTTATGATAAGTTCTTCGACTGGGATGAAGGAGGCGTGAGGGAAATTTTTAGGATTAATCTTGTACGCGCGGGGTAGGGAAGGAGTCCAGAGAGGGAGTCCGCAGCGGTGCAAGATTTTACCAACGATCGTTGCGCCCTTGATTCCCAGCATCGCGCGCCCTAAACGCGCAAGGGAAAGGACTGGGCGCAACCATGATTTCAGAAGGGAGAGGCGTCTTGCTGAAAAATCGCCGATCTTCCATGCAAAGCTTCCCGTCGGCACGTTTTCTTCTCGGAGGAGATGCGTTAAATCTCCAACGTTTATTCCCATTGGGCACGAGGTTGAACAGAGTCCGTCGCAAGCGCACGTTGCTTCGCCTGGGATACGGTAAGCGTCTAAGAGCTCCTTTAAGAGGTTGTGGTTTGAGCCGGAGTTTTGGAGTCGCGCTATTTCACGGCGAATCACGATTCGCTGACGCGAGGAAAGCGCGTGACCATAGGTGAGACAGTTGGGCTCGCAGAAACCGCATTCGATGCATTTATCCACAAGCGGATTGGCTTTGGTAAGCTCTTTGAAATCCTTAATGTAGCATTCGGGATCCGGATTAAATATTACGCCGGGATTGAGGATATTGTTGGGATCGTAAATCTGTTTAATCCGTCGCATGATTCCGAACGCTTTTTCTCCCCATTCTCTCTCGACGAATGGCGCCATATTGCGCCCCGTACCATGTTCCGCCTTCAAAGATCCATGGTATTTGTCGACAACCAATGAGACCACGTCTTCCATCAAATTCCGGTAACGCTCAACTTGTTCTCTCGAATCAAAACGTTGATTTAAGACAAAGTGGAAGTTCCCCTCAAGCGCGTGTCCGTAGATGACTCCGTCCGCGTATCCATGTTTGGCGATGAGTTTTTGAAGATCGACCGTCGCGTTTGGCAATGAATCTAGAGGGAAGGCGACGTCTTCGATAAGAGACGTCGTTCCCGGTTCGCGAAGCGCCCCGACCGTGGGAAATACGCCCGAACGCATCGCCCACCATGCGGTGTAGATTTTAGGATCTTCCGTGAATTCAACGGGGAAGAGCAGGGGGAAGCCCTCGAGCGACGTCGTAATCTGCATGATCTGAGCGGCGAGTTCTTCTTCCGAATCGGACTTTGTTTCCAAAAGGATCGACGCGGCGTCGTCTCCAAGGGTTTTGACAAAATCGGGCGTTCCTTTGGCGTTCTCAACGGAACGCAACGCGAGTCGGTCGAGGATCTCCGCACTGACTACCGGTTGCTTTTTGAGAATTTGAACCGCTCTGCAAGCGTCGTAGAGCGAATTGACGTAAAGCATTGCGCTTGCGCAACGCCGAGGTATCTTTTCGTTGCGCGTCGTGATTTCTGAAAGGAAAGCCAACGTACCCTCTGAACCAACGATCAAGCGCGAGATTATTTCAAAAGGATCGTCGTATGCGATTAAAGGACGAAGATTTAGCCCCGTGACGTTCTTGATTCGATACTTTCTCTCCAGTAGTTTCATAAGCTCTGGATCTGACCGGACTTCGTCGCGAAGTTGTTCTATTCTCTTGACGAATTCGGGACGCTTTGCAAGAAAATCTTTCTTAGAGTTTTCGTCGCCGACGTCGAGAACGTCGCCGCTAGCAAAAACGATCCTTGCCGATTCCATGACGCGTTCGCTATTTGCGTGAACGCCGCAATTCATGCCGGAGGCGTTATTGGCGACAATGCCGCCCACGCGAGCGGCGTTGACGGACGCCGGATCAGGCGGGAATTTATACCCGTATTTTCCGAGAATCTGATTGACCCGACCTCCAAGTATGCCAGGCTGAAGGCGAATTCGTTTTCCGTTGTCAAGGACTTGGTAACGTTCCCACTTTTGTCCCACAACGACTAAAACGGAGGTTGTCGACGCTTGCCCTGAAAGACTTGTTCCGCTTGCTCGAAACGTGACGGGGACGGAAGATTCGTCAGCTATTTTGAGAAGCTTTGAGATTTCTTCTTCGTTTTCAGGGAAGACGACGATTTGCGGCGTCTGATGATAAAAACTCGCGTCGGCGCCCCAAGCAAGGGTTTTCATAGGGTCGGTGAAAAGACGGTCGCTTGGAATGAAGGCGTGGAGTTTCTGATAAAATGTAGCGAACTTAGGATCTTGAAATTTCATGAGAGACTCCAGAAGGTCGAGGGAAAAGAGAAGAAAGGGATAGGAAAGAGCCGACGTAAGAACCTCGGCTCTTTAGAGAGAGAATGACGGGGGCTTTATGTCAACTTTTATTTTCGGCAAGTCGGCAGGAAACGACGCCTTCAATTTCAACAAGCAGATCGTCTCGACAGACGTCCGCGTAGGTGTAAAGGATCGGCACGTCGGGAAGTCTTTGTTCGCAGATCGAGCGCACGACGCTCATGTCTTTCCTATTTTTGACGTAGACGCGAGCAACGGCAAGATCCGTAAGATCCGCGGCAAAGCCGTCCAGACCATGATTCCTAAGATTGTTTTCAGAGATTAAAGCGGCGATGTTGTCGAGCGTTTGATTCGTTTGCGCGGCGGGATCGCCAACAAAGACCGTCTCTTGATTCACAATGCTTGCAGTTCCCGAAACATAGATAGAGGTTCTGCCGTTAAAGGCAACCGCCATGGCGCGAGCGAATTTAGGGCTCTGGGGACTATAGAAGGAGGCGTAGTCAAACGCCGAGGTTTGATTGGGATTTT
>CAVGEG010000009.1:21313-35256 GCA_963628165.1 Paratractidigestivibacter sp.
GAACGAGACGAACGTCGTCGCGATCCGTTTTGAGCGCGACGCAACTCATCGTCACGTCGACGTCGTCGGCTCCAATTCCCGTGCTCGCGGGGTAAACGACTCTTCCCTTGAGGGACTCAGGGAGTCTTTCTTCTAAGAAGCGGACGCCGTAGAAGAAGTCGGAACGCGCGCGGTTGAGTTCCTTGTAACGTTGCGTGTTCGCCTCTTCGAGAACGATGTGTCCTTGGTATATCCACGTTCTAAAGACCTGAGGAAGAAGGAAGCCGTTTCCTTCGACTTCCGCGCGCATTTTGGCAAATGCGTCGAAAGAACGTTCATAGGCTCCAATCGGCGAGTCGCCAGGAGTAAACCCGCCAAAAAAGCCAATCTCGACCCCGTCATACTCAAGGAGCGCGGCGTGTTCTCCGCCCTCGTAGACGCTGATGGGCATGGAATTTTCCGACGTTGGGGAAGAGTTGACCGCCGTGGCCAGAACGAGTATGTCATATTGGTCGTCGCACGGCTTTTGAGGAATATAGGTCGTCGCAGGAATGAGGGAATCTTCCCAGACTTTGTTCATGATGGCGCGAACTAACTCTTTGTCCCCAATTTCGCGCAAAAAAAACTCCAGTTGGACGACACAGTCAATCTCGAGTTCGTTGAGAGCATTTTGAAGATTCTCGAACGCAGAAAATATTTGAGCACGCGTATTACCGGAAACAGTCGGCGTTGCGAGGCCGTAAAAATAATCGACTCCGTTTTTGTCAACAATCGTATACGAGCAGCCGTCGACGTGGCCGCGTCTTAACGTTTCGTTTCCTTGGCGTTGATAAGGCATGTTGAAGGGCTCCTATGATCTGAATCCGCCGACGCGCTGGACGGCGGACTTTTATAAAAACTCTTCGTTCATTCTATATCAAAGGGTCTGCATTTTCAAACTCTATCTTACTATTTCCAGGTATTTTTCTTGATTTCATAGGAATAGTCGTACAGAAAAGCCTCCTCTTCTTTTGAGAAAGAATCAAGTCTTGTTTTTTTAAAATTGTATTAGAAAAGAAAAACGTCGTTGCACGTATAGAGATTGTGGAATGGAAAAGCGCGGTCGTTATTGTCGTCCTTCTTTTTAGAAGTGGAGGATGGTTGCGTTGAGGATTTTCGTAAAGGCTTCTATTAGATTCAACGCCTGGAGAACTGGGCGCGACGACGAACGTGGCGTTGCTCGTCCTTTTGCGTTCAAGAAGCAACGAAAGGACTCCGTCGTGAAGCTCGTTAGTGTTATGCAGAGCAAAGCGCGAAGCAGAGCAGTTTTCGCCGAAGGAATCGGAACGGGTTAACGTTTGGAGAGTGGGGCGCGACGGCGAGCGTAGCGTCGCCCGTCCTTTTTGCGTTCAAGAAATAAATAACGGACTCCTTTATGAAGCCCGTTAGTATTATGCAGAACAAAACGCGAAGCAGAACAATTCTCGCCGAAGGAATCCGACCGGATTAACGCTTGGAGAACTGGGTGCTACGACGAGCCTTGCGGCGACCGTACTTTTTACGTTCAACCTTACGAGAGTCTCGAGTGAGGAAGCTCTTTTCACGGAGAACGGGTTCGCATTCGGGATCGAATTCCTTAAGGGCGCGAGCGATACCCATTTTGCAAGCGTCGGCCTGGCCAGTGACGCCGCCGCCGTAGACGGTAATAACGACGTCGACTGCTTCGCGCTTTTCAGTCGCGAGGAGAGGCGCTAAAACGGAATTTCGCTGCTGGACGGAGCGGAAGAATTCTTCGAACTCACGGTTGTTGACGCTAATGCGACCCTGGCCGGGGCGGACGCGAACACGCGCGATAGCCGTCTTACGACGACCCGTGCCAAGTTTATCATTCTTGCCGTTTCCTTCAATAACGTAGTCACCACGTTTAATCATTGTATATGTATCCCTTCAAAGTAAGCTTGGCTTGAATCTGATCACTTTTTGGCCAATTCGATGGCTTCAGGTTGCTGCGCCTGATGCGTGTGTTGCTGATCAGAAGTATAGATCTTCATTTTCGCGAGCATCTTAACGGCAAGCTTATTCTTTGGCAGCATACGACGAACAGCTTCGTGAATAATAAGTTCAGGACGTCTTTCGAGGCGTTGCGCAGCCGTTTCACTGCGGAGTCCAGGATAACCGGTCGTCCAAGTGTAACGCTTATTGTCCCATTTACGACCGGTGAACTTGACCTTATCGGCGTTGAGAACGATGACGTAATCGCCGGTGTCAACGTGAGGCGTATAAGTAGGACGATGTTTTCCCATGAGGATCATGGCGATATCGCTAGCAAGACGACCAACAACTTTGTCGGTCGCGTCGACGACGTACCATTTCTGTTCAACGTCGCCGGGTTTGGCCATGAACGTCTTGTGCGTCTTTGTCAATTTTTTTTCCATCACGACAACCTTTAATAATGCATTTTCTTTACTCGCAAGGACTCGATACCAAGAACAAGCCCAGACGATAGGGAATCACGAAATTCGTTTCGAAGAAGAAATCGCTTTGCCGTTTCTTCTTGGTATAAACGAATATAACGACAAAAACGCAAGGAGAATGCGTCTCCCTTTTACGAATAGGTTGAAACAAGAACCAACCTACCGGCCAGGCTCGATAGAGTCGAACTAGCGAATTGTCGTCTTGAAAAGCCGTTTTTCACAACGACCTCGGCAGTAAAAGCCGACAAGGAGAAGGTTCACGACGATACAGCCTACTGAAACTTTTCCATTCAAGGTTTGAAGAACTATCTTACCTTATGTAGAGAATATAGCAAGGGACAAATTGCTAGAACGACGAGCTTTTAATTAGATTTTGTCGTTTTTGTATTCGCTTCCACGGCGCCGTTATGAGCTTCGTCTCTGAGTTTGCACGCGTTCTCATAAAGTTCGTTACGCGGAATTTCTCTTTTCTGCTCCAGCGTAATGTGACAAGTTTGTTCGTCGCGCAGTTCTCCAGGCGTAAAATTCTCCGAAAAAAAATCGATTCCAGGATACAGGTACCAAGGACATCCCGCTTTGTAGTACGTCTCCTTCATCTCGTATCCTTCTTTATAGCACTTGATATTGTAAACGCCTGAATAAACAAAATTACTAGAAATCGGTGTTTTCCCTATCTCTTTATTATTAAGGTAGACGATCGCTCCCGAGGGTTCTGAAGTTATCGTTAAGCGTCGTCGCACGCCGTTGCAACCGATAAAAATAGAGATTATAACGCCTGCAAGGACGACGCATGTCGCCAAACGTCGGGACGTTCCGCGCGCAATGACGCTCGATCTTTCTTTTTTTTGCGTTATTTTTTTGTCATATTCCAGCATCTCATGTCTCTCGAAACAGTGTAAGCGCTACCTCTGCGCAAGGGTAATGAATTTTCGGGGGGTGCGTCTATAGCAGATTTTCGTCAGAAATGATAAAATAGGAGTTATGAAAAAGATAAAACAGAGGATTTGGTGTTAAAATATTCCGACACGAGGCCGTTTTTGAAAAACATTAGAGAAAAATGACAAATTTCGAAATTTTCTGCAAGATTTTTTCTCCAAACACGTAATAAAACTTGACGGCTGAGGCGCGAGTCGTTCGATTCGCAGTCTTGACCTCTCCGGCGCGCCTGCCTGGGAACGTTCGTTCTACTCTAGGAATCCTTCGCCCCCCCCCTTTTTGATGAGATTCTGAAATAGAACATTTTCAACGTCGCGCTTTTTCAACCCAAAACGGTTGAGAAAGATCATAGTCAAATGGAAAAGCGAAGATTGAAGAGAAATCTTTAAATTGCCCTTTTCCTCAACGTCGTTTCCTTTGTATACTTGGATGGTTCGGTTTTTGTCGGCCATCGATCTTTGACGATCGACGCCCAACGCCGTCCAGCCTCCTAGCAGGTTAAAATGAACGCCCAATTTGATACAGTCCTCCGTTTTGAGAATCCTGAAGAATTGTCGGATAACGAACTCATGGTCGCGTGCCAGAGAGAGGATGACGCTCAATGTTTCGACGAGATAGTGCGTCGTTTTCGACCGTGTCTCGTGATGCATTTGCGCAAGCGCCTTTCTCTCGACTCCGATCAGCTTGAAGACGTGCTTCAGGCGACCTTTTGCCGGGTGTGGACGCGACGCCGTCAGTATGACGCCGCGCGTCCGTTCCGTCCTTGGATCTATAGGATTGCGAATACGCAAGCGGTTGATCTGTTGCGTTCGACGAGTCGCCATAACGGCGGCGTTTCCCTCGACGCTCCTCGAGGAGCGACTGAAGACTCCCCCACGCTTGCGAACGAGCTCGAAAGCGATTTCGACGATCCCGCTCATATGATTGAAGAACGGGATTACGCGAAGGCCGTTAGGCACGTTGCGCGTTCTTTACCGGCTCGTTACCGCGACGTCATTGAAATGGTTTTTTATCAGGGAATGACGTGTCAGAGCGTCGCGAAGACCTTAAATCTTGCTGCCGCGACGGTTTCACGACGCGTTTGCCGCGCGTTGGAGTTGATGAGAGCTTCTTTGCTCTCCGGAAGGTTGGATTCGGCTTGTTGACGGACGTCGTTCTGATTTGAACGCGTGTAACGGCATGAACGCTTTGACCAAACCGAACCTTTGTCGTACAAACGAGGCGTGACGGCGCTTCGTATACGGAAAGTGCATGGATGACGACGCGGAAGGGTTAGGCGTGAAGAATTTCGACCGTGATAAAAAGGGTGATCGTCCCGACGAGCTCTTAAATAATGATGAAGGACTGGATAGTCTCGAAGCGCGTCGGTCGTCTAACCTCAATTCTGATGAGAAGAGCGAAAATCTTGCCGAAGACGGCTCGGAAAAGAACGGTTCGGTCGTTTTCGACGCGGCGAGTGGGGAGAGAGGGCGAGTCGAGAAGAGTTTGGCAAAAAGAAACCTCCGTTTCATTCCTAAGTTTGTCCGAACGCCCCGAAGTCGAGCCGACGAGGGGTTGATTCTGAAACGCGCGACCTCTCGTCAAAACGACGAGGACGCGCGCCCGATCTCTAAGACCCACGCCTTGGAAAAGATCGGATTGCGATCCCTTATCGCAAATCCCGGAGTCGTCTATCAATTGCTCGACTCTTTCCCCCAACTCTTATCTGATCTTACGTCTACCGCTCCGGAGACCAAAGACGGCGTCGCCTGTTCTTCCGCGACCGACCTCGACGAGTGGAATGCGGATTTTTATCAAGAATCTGCGCCCGTTTCGGGAGTAGTCGACCTAAAAGAGACCTGCGACTTGCCGTACGACTCCCTCTCGTTTCAGGCGCAAACGACAAAGTCCGATCTTCTTTCACTTGCGAAAGGAAGCCTTGAGAACGTTTATGCGGACGTCTCGACAGGAGCGCGCGAGATTTTGTCGGCGTTCTCTCTGAACGATTTCGTCGAAAACGCTTTTCCCATCGGAGCGACCGACGTCGTCTTGCGCCCGTACGAATATTTTCATGGCGTTTCAAGAGCCTTCACGCCGTATCCCTTCGCTGAACTTGGCGAGAAGGAGAACGACGGAATTCTCCAATCCGCGGATCCCGAAGTTTCGAACGCTCCGCGCGCGTTGACGCGAGACGAGGTTCTGGAAGAGATCTCCGCCGTCTACGGTCAGAGCGAACGCATCCTTCTCCTTGTTTCCAACGCGTATCTCGCCGTCGACGGATCGGCTGAGGAAGAAGAATCGCCCGTCCTTTCGGCGGAAGATCAACGCCTCGCCGAACTTTTAGGACGCTTACCCAACGCGTCCGAATTAAGCGAATACTACTGGGAGCCCGTGAAGGACGCGGAAGAAGACGAGGCGTCTTCAAACGATTCCTCGATACTTTCCCGCGTTTTCTACGCCATGAGCGCTCCGCCCGTGTTTGTTGGACGAATGGCAATACGCGCGTTCCAAAAGTTTTTTCTGTTTGACGTGTCCCGCTCAGATTCGCTTAAAGCGACGCGCGGATCGAACGAAGTTAAAATTCGGCATAGGGCGTTGGACGTCGCCGTTCCGATGGTCGCGGGGATCGTCCTCGCCGTATGCGTTATTTTTCCAGCTCTCAAGTATGTTGTCGAAGAAATCTTTACGACTGTTGTCGAAAGTAAAGTTCGTAAATTAGACGGCAACGTGACTTCCTCCGGCGTCGATTCTGAACTCGACGTCATTCCTCTTATCTCGGAACAAATACTATTTCCGAGATACGAGGCGGTGGAATTTGACGTGGGCGCCGACGGGGCGTCGTCCATGGAAAACGACGGCTATCCCGTCATAATGCAGGGACGTTGAAGCGACGTCTTTTATAGTTCTGAGACTTCGGCGAGAAAGCGGGTCGCTTTTCAAGGTTGCGCCAATAGATCTTCTATCTCTTGCATGAGACTCTTTATGTTTATCCCTTCCAGCATGAGGGGCGTTTTTTCGGGTTTCGGAACGCTGATGTTGTTGAACGAGGTTGAGCCGCGTAGCAGGGTGATTCTCGCCCCATTGGAGAATTTGTAACGTTCTCTTTTTAGACTGAGAGGTTGATCCTCTTCCTCGAGAAGTTCCACGCCTTCTTCTTTTAACTTCTGAACTAGAACCGGAAGTTCGTTTTGCGCGTTTTTCCAAACGTCGAGAGGCGGATCGAGGACGAGAATTGCGCGTCCCTCCTTCAACTGACGGAACGAATAAGCGAATCCTTCGTCGGTGTACTTTTCCCCATGGAGAAGGAGAAGAAGTCGGCTTGTAGGCTCATGGTCGTCGTGCGCGATGCAAAAAGTGTTATACCGACGGCAAAGTTGCGTATAGATGTGGTAGTACCCAGGGGAATCGGGGTTGCCGAACCGATCAAACCCTTTGTCTAAGTCTTCCCAGCAGACGATGAAGGAGGAGGGAGAGTCGACATGACAGTAGGCTTTAAAGTCGGCGATCTCGGGGGCATTGAGGAGCCAGGCGAAGGCGTTTAACCATAGGCGATAGACGTCGAGGTATTGGAAAAAGAAGGGTGAAAATAAATTCTGATCGCCGACAATTACGATTTTCCCCTTTCCGAACTCCTTCGCGAGAACCACTCCGGAACCGCCCGTTTTTTCACCTGGATCGGGGCTGAAATTGCCGAAGTAAGCGAGATCCGCTTCTCCGTAAATTGGAATTCCCGGCGCGTCTTCCCAGGAGTTGGGACCAGACCAGGCGATCGCGTATCGCGGATCGACGCCGCCACCCGTCTGAAACGCTATTTCGCGTAGTCCTTGAACGACGGGGTGTGTTTTATCGAATTTGTTAATGAAAATCCATCCTTCTCCTTGTCCAAGGATTTGATCTTTATCGCAGACGCCATATTTTTGGGGAAGAATATCAAGTTCGTGGAACAATGGCGTTAAGCAGGTCTGATGAAAATAGCAGTTGGTATGGTCTGTAATAAAGAACGCGGATCCGCCGTTTTGCAAAAAATCGCGAATAGCGATTATTTCTTCACGCAAGAACGGTTCCTTGTCCGCAGACGGCAGATTTAAGAAAAGGACTTTGACGTTGGAGAGAATTTCTAAGTTTAGGGGGCGTTCCGCGTCCGATTTTTCGACGTTTAACCCCAACGACTTCAGAGACTCAAAAGCTCGATGGAATGAGTATAGTCGGTGATAAAAGACGTCGTCGATCGTTAAAGGATAATCGGAAAAGTCGTACGCGTGCCTCATGTCGATGAGAACGTCGACGGTTTTCGTCGTTGTTTTCGCAAAGTCGGTTTTGTCTTTATTGAGGGGATCTGAGCGGTTGTTCGAAGACGTCGCCTTTATCTGGCGAGAATTCTTAGCGGAACCAGGCGGAGAGGCGGTTTCTTTCGCTTCGATTTTTGCTAGGGAAGACGTCGCTATAAAAGAAGCGAGAAGTAGGACGACGACTTTGAAAAGGAAACGTTTCGGTAATTGACCTTTCATATTCGAACTCCAAATTGCGATTGTGGGTAGAGTCGCTCGATTGAGGAACGAATTCATGACGTCATAGACGTAGAGTTTACTTATTATAAGACGCTGGGAGCGTCCTGCAAACGTCAAGTCACCTTGACGGGGGATTGGAAGAAAGTATATTGAGACGACACGGATTTAACCGAGTGATTGCGCGTCAACTTTTTCCTTCCACACTTAGTATGCAAAAATGTCCAAGATTTTGATAACCTCAGGCCCAACGAGACAGTATCTTGACCCCATTCGTTATTTGACGAATGCGTCTAGCGGACGAATGGGAGCGGCGTTGGCGCAAGCCTGCGTCGAAGCGGGATATGAGGTTGTGGTCGTCTCCGGACCAGTTGACGTGAAATATCATCCGGAGGCGGAGGTCGTGCATGTGATTTCGACCGACGAGATGCATATTGCGGCGATGCAGGCGTACGAAGAGTGCGAAGGCGCGATCGGCGCGGCGGCTCCATGCGACTACAAGCCGTTGCACATCTTTAAAAACAAAATGTCCAAAGCCGACTTTACGCGCGTACCCGAAGCGCGCGGCGAATTGCTCTTGCGTCTACAAGAGACTCCCGACGTAATGGCGGCCTTAGGGGCGATGAAGAGAGAAAAGAACGATCCTCGCGGGGGGCAATGGCTAGTGGCTTTTGCGCTTGAAACTTCCGATCATCACGTTCGAGCGCTTCAAAAGTTACATCATAAGAAGTGCGATTTAATCGTGGTAAACGATCCAACGTCGATCAACGGGGCGTCGTCGAACGTTGAGATTATCGATTCCTTTGGCACGTCGTTGGCGAAAATCAACGGCGAGAAACTGACGGTTGCGCGCCGACTTATTGAAGAAATTCAGCGTTTCGCTACGACTCATTAACTTTTGTAGTGTATCGAAGCGTTTAATTTTTGATAAATACTTATCGAACGGAAGGATACATATGGGTGAGTGTTCGCATAATTGCAGTTCCTGCGGAGAAAGTTGCTCTTCGCGTCAGGCTCCTGAATCCTTGCTTGAAAAGCCTCATGAGATGAGTCGAATTGACAATGTAATCGGAGTCGTGAGCGGAAAGGGTGGTGTTGGAAAATCTCTTGTCTCCGCTCTTCTTTCGTGCGCGGCGCGCCGTCGAGGCTTCGAGGTCGCCACTCTTGACGCCGATATTACCGGGCCGTCTATCCCCAAGGCCTTCGGCTTGCACGATCGCATGCATGGAAGCGAGTTTGGTATTGTCCCCGTGAAGACGAAGACCGGTATTTCCGCAGCGTCGATCAACCTGTTAATGGACGATCCTTCTCAGCCTGTCATTTGGCGCGGTCCCGTGATCGCCGGCGCCGTGAAACAGTTCTGGAAAGACGTCATTTGGAGCGACGTTGATTTCATGTTCGTCGACATGCCTCCAGGAACCGGCGACGTTTCCCTCACCGTTTTCCAGTCAATTCCTATCAAGGGGATCGTCGTTGTCGCGACGCCGCAGGACTTGGTGTCGATGATCGTCGTCAAGGCGATCCGTATGGCGGAGATGATGAACGTTCCCGTTCTGGCTCTCGTCGAAAACATGTCGTACTACAAATGCCCGCATTGCGGCGAGGAACTTTTCGTTTTTGGTAAGAGCAACCTCGACGCGATCGCTAAAGAACACGGAATCGAACGCGTGTTCCGTCTTCCGATCGATCCTCAAGCCGCCGCCGCGTGCGACTCCGGGGAGATTGAATCGGTCGAGTCCCCCCAGATGGACGAAGCGTTCGACTACTTGGCGAAAAAGTGCGAGGAGCTTAAGGGATCTGAAAAGGCTTGAAAAGCGACGTCTTGAGTTAGTAAAAAAGGCGCTCTCGGTTTGAGGGCGCCTTTGGGCGTTTATAGCGTTTTATTTTTGCTCGAGGAGCAGATTTTCAAGAAGTTGAACCGAATAGGCGCACATTTCCGAACATGGTCGTTTTTTATAGTACTCCGGAGTTCGTTCCGCCGGAGTAGGCTCTGATTTCTTCTCGGTAAGGTGCAGTAGCTCGCGGCAGATATAGGAACCGTTGTCTTGGGCGAATTGGCGCGCCATCTCTTGTATTCTAGCGTACAATTGCGCTTTCGATTCCTTCTCGTTCGGATCCGCGCTACCCGAAATAAGGTCAAGAGCCATGCAAGCGCCAGTAAAGGTTCCGCATACCTCGCGCAAACGTCCAAGTCCCCCGCCGAACCCCGACGCCAATTTCGTCGCCGTTTCATGATCGAGCCCCGTCATGTCGTCAAAAGCCAACAACACAGCCTGACAGCAATTGTAACCTTGTTCAAAGAACGCTTTTGCGCGTAACGCTCGCGCTGAATATTCTGTTTCCATCGTCATCTCAATCCTTTCTTCGCCAGCGACTCATAGCGTCGTCATGCCTACTCTTAGCCAATAAGACGCGCTAACCCTTAAAAATAAAGTACACCGCCCCCGTGATGCATAGTCCAGCCCAAAGATAATTCCAGCCTAAATGTTCCTTGGCGACGAAAATTGCGAAAGGGACAAAGACAGAAAGGGAGATCGCTTCCTGCATTATTTTGAGTTGGGGTAACGAAAGGATCGTCGATCCAAGGCGATTGGCGGGAATCATGAGCATATATTCAAAAAAAGCAATTCCCCAGCTCGCAAGCACAGCGAGTATCCATGCCTTATTTTTCATCGGGCCGAGAAGGCCGTACCATGCGAAGGTCATAAAGGTGTTGGAACAGATTAAACCAAGAGCGGTGAGTAAAACTTTCATTTTGGATTTATTTGTCTGATAGACGATCATTGTCGTTTCAAACAGAAGGAAGATATGGGGCAAGATCCACAGCGCGGACGACGCGCGACGCAGTGCTCCCTTCCCAAATAGATGAGGCGATGACTCGTGTCGATCCACTCGTCTTTGGGGAAAAGGAGAACCAACGCCTCTTCGACTTTTTCAGGAGTCGTTTCGTCAGTGAAGCCGATTTTTCGACTTAGTCGCAACACATGCGTGTCGACGACGAATCCCGACGCAATGCGGAACGCGTTTCCGAGGATGCAGTTCGCCGTTTTTCTTCCAACGCCCGGAAGTTTTACCAATTTCTCCATCGTATTTGGAACTTCTCCGTCGTATTTTTCGACGAGAATTTTAGCGGTCTTAGAAAGATTCTCAGCCTTGGTACGATAGAAACCGCAAGACTTAACGAGATCTTCTATTTCCTCAAGAGGCGCTTGCGCAAATTCCTTTGGCGTGGGGAATTTGGCAAAGAGCGCCGGGGTCGTGAGATTAACGCGTACGTCGGTGCATTGCGCGGATAAGACGACGGCGACGAGTAACTGAAAGGGCGTTTCGTAATGCAACGCGCAGGCCGGAGAAGGATACGCCTCCTTTAACGCCTCAAGCGTTAAAGAGGCAAGCTTTTTTCGCGACTCCATAGAAACTCTTTTCGGTTTCGGTTTGTCGCAAGAAGTCGCGCTTTTCCGACAATTGGTTTCGGCGCCTTTCGTCTTTCCTTCGGTCGTCATCGTTATCTTGTTTCAAGGTTGATTGTCAGCGCTCAGCGTTGGCTGGAATCTTTGGAATCTTCGGTTGTTTGAAGAGCTTCCCTCAGACCAGCGCTTGAACGCGGAATAATACGGAACGTTTCGACGATCTCGTTTCCAGAATCGTCGTAAAAGTCGAGCATTTCCGCGCGCAGTTCGAACATAATCGTCGCTTGGTTGCCGTCAGGATCCGTAATGAGGTAGTAGATCCATCTGAACGGAAGCTCTTCGTAATAACCGTCGGCGACAACGTAGTAGATGGAGACGTCTCCGGGACCGTCGTAAGCGGCTTCTTGTTTAAACTCGACAAACCGCTCGCCAAGGCTCTTTTTAATTTCGGTTTTGTAACCGTCAAGAGAAGGTTTCGTCGAGAGATCGATTTTTCCGTTGTAAAGCAGGTTGCACTGGGCGATCGCTTCCCCTCCTTGCAGATAGCACAAAGAGGTAATTTTGTCACCGTCTTCGATCAGCTTCCATTTTCGCGAGTGTTGGAATCGCCAGGGGCCTTTTTGAGCGTTGTAGTAGAGGGAGAGGAGTTCGGGCGTAGGCGAGGTTTCAAGGGTCGCGACGACGTCGTCGGCGAGCTTCTCGGGTTTTTCAAGGGGCGCAATATTGATCTTTAACGTCGCGAACCATTCCAGACCGGGGGTTGCGACGCTTTCTGTCCGACGTTCGTTGATGCGCAATCCAAACCACGTGATGCGTCGCGTTTTGAGATCGAATTGAAACTTACCTTCGAGATCGAGTCCGATGCTAGCGCCTTCAGACGCGCAGACAAGGGTGCTCGGCGCTTCTTCGTTCTTCGCGTTTTTCGCGCCGATTTGATATAACTCAACTTCGGCGAAATTGTCGGCAATCGACGTCAACGTCAAGTGAATCGTGTTGTTCTCAATCGCGTCGACGCCCAGGAGCGCGACGACGACCTCTCTCGGAAGTTGCCAATCTTCCCCTAACTTCACTTCGCGGTTAGGCAAGAGGCGATCGAGCGCCGTCGTATTGAAGGGCAATTCGTTGATAAGGGCGTATTGCTCGTCTTTCATCGGGCCGCCGGCGGAAAAGACGCGCGTTGATTTGCCGTCGAATTCCGAGACGATGAATTTTCTGGAGCTATCAAGGAGAGGTCGAACGACGTTGGCGCCAAGCTTGCGCTTCATGCCGGCTTGCTCGTAACGTCGGATTGTTCGGATCGCTCCGTTCGACGAATAGGAGTCGTAAAGCTCTTCGTACTTGAAGCCCGCCACAACTTCCATAACCGAACGCTCTTCCTTGCCCGTGGAGGTAGTTTGCACGACCTCTCCGGACGCCTCTAACGAGACTTCGACAACGTCGGCGGAGCCCTTCTGATGAGAGGAGGCAAGGAGACAAGATTCTTGCTGAGGGGTTCCAGGTTCCGCTTTTTTTACGGTTGGCGTTTTACTTCCTTGGCGAAGTTGAGGCGCGGCGTTGTTTCCCCTCGCGCTCATTCGGTTCCCTAGCGAGGTTGGGGCTTGTTGTCCTTGCGTCGCTAATGGAAAGACTAAAAGCGCTAGAGTTAGCCAGGTCAACAGGGTTGACGCGTTATTGCGTGTGAGCAAAGAAGAGATTTTCATTGTTTTCCTCTGACCCCAAATATAAAGAGCGTATACGCGCTCGAACGTTCCATAATATATTGTTTTGGAAATACAAGAACGATAGAATTTTATTTCAGGTAAATCAAGACGTAATCGCGACCTTGTTTACAAAATCGCGACGCGTCTTTCAACGGGGTGAGAGAAGGGAGGAAAAATCTGTCGTTATATTTCTTCCGGATAGTCCGAGAGGGGAGGAAGACGGAAGAGGGTTGTCGCATTTTGTCGAGTCGCGCGCGCGATTTCGACGGTCGAAAGGTCGCGCAATTCGGCGATTCTGCGGGCGACAAAAGCCGTCAGCAACGGCTCGTTACGGTCGATCTTTCCCCTTAGAGGGTGGGGCGTTAGGAAAGGAGAATCTGTTTCGAGGAGAATGCGGTCGATGGGAGTTGCACGGGCGACTTCCCAGAGATCGGCGAATTTCTTGCTCGTGTACGTGACAAAACCGCCGAATCCCAGATAAAAGCCGAGCTCTACCAAGCGTTGCGCTTGTTCCGGCGTCCCGTTAAAGGAGTGAACGACTCCGACGGGCCAATCGCACGAACTGTTTCCGTAAAAGTCATGCAAAATCGAGTCGAGATCCTCGTTCGCTTCGCGGGAATGGATGATCACGGGGAGTTTTTTCTCTTTGCCAAGCTCGAGTGTTTTTAGGAAATATTGGAGTTGCAAATCGAAAGGCGCGTCGTCCCAGTAACGGTCAAGACCTGTTTCTCCCAGCGCGACGACAACTGGTTTGGACGCGGAGGACGCTTGAGTTTCCTCGTCGATAAGTCTTACGATTTCGTCCCATTCTCCCTCTTGAAGTTGACGCGCATGATTGGGATGGACGCCCAGAGTCGCGAAAATGAATGGATAACGACGCGCCAACTCTATCGCGCGTTTCGAGGTTTGTAGATCGACCGCGGGGCAAACGAGTCCCGACATAAAAGGATGGAGCGTTCCGTTCGCAACCTGCTTGCCCCG
>CAVGEG010000009.1:35266-38374 GCA_963628165.1 Paratractidigestivibacter sp.
GCCCCGAACCGGCGGGAAGACGCCCGTTCGCGAACGCGTTATCAGGTCGACGAGGTCGTCTTGAAATTCGTCAAGATTGATATGCGCGTGCGTGTCGACCAACGGGCAATATACCTGGTTGGGAATTAGGCTTGGTTCTTTGTTTTCATTCGCCGGAGAAGCGTTCATTTCTGCCACCCTTCTTGCTCTGTAAATTACTGTGCGATTCTATTTTCTATGATAACGCAATATGCGTTGCCGAAAAGCCAGCCGGAAACGACGGGGAGCCCAAAAGGCCGCTCGGTTGACTTCTCTTCTCGGACGTCCCGACAAAGGTATTCCTAATTTATGATTTATTTAAAATTTTGAGATTTAGCTCCCCTAGGGACTTGACGTCTCCCTTATATAGCGAGTGTAATAAGGAAAGTAGTTTTATATAGTTTTTTAGCCGATTCTACATGGATTTTTCAGGAGGAAATTTCATGTTGATTCTTTCACGAAGGAAGAATGAGAGCATCGTTGTCAACGGCAATATACGTATTGTCGTCGTCGACGTTCGAGGCGATAAAGTCCAACTGGGCGTAGACGCTCCTAAGGACGTGCCCGTATTTCGAAGTGAGGTTGTGAAAAAATCTCTTTGGAACTTTCGTCCGTCGCGCGCGGAAGAGACTTCAGACGCCGTCCCGAGCGCAAACGACGAGAGTACGGCTGAGGAATTCTGATCGTCGCTTTAAGTCTTGCTTGTTTTTTCAGGGTTCGCGGGCTATTATCTTTTCATGCTCGCCTTTTTGTTCTGTCGTGTTATGATTAAGGGAATCTAGCGGGAAAACGGCGAGAAGAACGATTGATTAACGAACCGGGGAGAAGATGACTAAAAGGATGGCTGCGTTTGGAATATGTGTGGAATCGCATGATTCAACGCGACTTCGCACGGGAATGAAGACTCTTGGCTCTTTTGCGTCGCGTTTTCTGTTCGTTGTTTTTTCTTTCATTTTCGTTACGGGATTCTACGCCGCGGGGAACCTTTACTCTCAGGACGACCTTGAAGAAGAAAGCGATTCGGGGGGAGAACTTACTCCTGAAGCCGTTCGCGATTCTATCGAAGGGGGCGTTGAATTCCTTCGTAAACAGCAATCGGCGCGCGGTTCTTGGAAAGAATACCCCGGTTATGAGCCAGGCACGACGGCCTTGTGCGCGCTTGCCCTGTTGACCTCCGGTTTAGACAAAGAAGACCCGACGGTTGCCAAAGCGCTTGAGTACCTTCGCGGATTTTCTCCGACAAAGCAAAATTTGACGTATCCCATTTCCCTCCAAACGATGGTCTTTTGCCTTGCCGACCCCGACGAATACCAGTCGGAAATAGAGGCCAACGTCGCGTGGCTCGTGGAACGCCAGATGAAGACGAGCAACGAACATCGCGGGGGATGGTCGTATATTGGTTCGAATCAGTCGGCGGAGCGATCGGATAACTCGAATTCGCAATTCGCGCTTTTGGCGCTCTTTGAGGCAGAACTCGCGGGAGTGACCGTCGACGAATCGGTGTGGCTCAGCGCGGAGGATTATTGGCTGAGAATGCAAAACGACGACGGGTCTTGGGGGTATCGTTCTTCCGCGCTCAACGCCGAGGGTTTTCCGAGCGGTTACGGCACGGGCAGTATGACGTGCGCGGGGATCTCCGCGCTAGCGATCTGTTCGGGAGTGCGCGAGGCGGCGCGCGCGCGAATCGAAGGGGAGCGCGCGTTCTGCTGCCAAGACGTCGACGACGAAATCGCGATGCGTATTTCGCGCGGTTTGAATTGGTTGGGAAAGCATTTTAGCGCGCGTACGAATCCAGGTCGCGCGGCTGGGAGCGAATCGTACTTCTACTACTATCTTTATGGGCTCGAACGCGTCGGGCGGTTAACCGCCAATCGATTCGTCGGACAGAGCGACTGGTATCGCGAAGGCGCCGAAGCTCTTTTGAGACGCAAAGGCGTTTTGTCGAACTTTTGGAGCGCTCAGAAAGATTTTGACAATAACAGTAGCGTTTCGACTTCCTTTGCGCTTCTATTTTTATCTAAGGGGCGATGGCCGACGTTGGCGTCTAAATTACGTTACGGAGAAGAGAATTTTTGGAACGAGCACCCGAACGATTTGGCGCATCTTACGGAACGCGTCGAAGAAGCGTGGAAGCAAAAGATGGTGTGGCAGACGATCGACTCCGCGAAAGCTACGCCGGACGACCTTTTGCAATCTCCTATTTTGTTAATCAATGGAACGTTGGATCCGACTCCGAAGGATTCGAAGGATAAGCAGAAGCTTGTTTCGAGTCTACGCGCCTACTTGGAGCAGGGCGGATTTATTTTTGCTGAGGCTCTCGACGGGGATTTGTCATTTGAAACGGGTTTCCGGACATTAATTAAGGAAGTGTTGCAGGGAGAGAACGCGGAATTTATGCTCCTTGATTCTACGCATCCGATCTGGCGTGCCGAGTCTCTTGTCCCTGCGGAGTTTTTGCGCCCTGTTTACGGCGTCGATTTTGGATGTCGCACGAGCATAATTCTTGTTCCCGCGTATAAACCGGAACGCGGTTCCGACGGAGCTCCCCCCAGCGTCTTTGGCGACAGACCGTCGTTGTCGTGCTTGTGGGAGGCCGCGGTTAAACGTCAACGAACGAAGTCGGGTCGGAATTCACCGTCGAATCGCGCTCTACAGGAGCAAGAAGCGGCGTTTACCTTAGGGCTCAATATTTGCGCATACGCGACGAATCGCCAAGTCAAGTTTAAGGACGAGATCCCCGCGGACGTCGCAAACGAGCTGGAGAAACATAAAGACGAGCGCAACAGTCTTTTCGCCGGGATATTAGAGTGCGGAGCTGGGGCGTCTTGCGCTCCTCGTGCCATACCGAATTTGATGAGGCAGATTCGCGCTAAGTTAGGAGTTCCTACGCAGCTCTACGTCCCTCATACGTCGTTAAGAAACGACGACGTCTTCGATTATCCGACGCTCTTCATGCATGGTCGGAACGAGTTTTCTTTTACCGACGCCGAGCGCGAGCGACTGCGTCTTTTCATCGAACGCGGCGGCTTTTTGTTCGTGAATTCGATTTGCGCTTCGCAGAAGTTCGAAGACTCTTTCTTCTCGGAGGTT
>CAVGEG010000009.1:38384-61460 GCA_963628165.1 Paratractidigestivibacter sp.
AAGCGTTCCCGGACGAAAAGCTGATAGACGTTCCAGCGGACGATCCTCTTTTTACCGGAAAGTATGGCGGATTCAAAATCGAGAAGCTTCAGTATAGATTGAGAGGGGAGGAGAAAACGCCTGGCGCGCAGGTTGTCACGCGCGCTCCTCTTCTAAAGGGAATTATGCGCGACGGACGGTGGGGTGTTCTTTATTCGCCGTACGACGTGAGTTGCGCATTGGAAGACGCGGCGGCTTCGAACTGCGAAGGATTGACGTCGAAGAGCGCGTTTAGCCTGGCGACGAACGTTCTTTTTTACGCGATGGAGTCGCTCTCTTCTGAAAAATGAAAGAATATCGCGTCGATTCCATTTAAAAACTTGTCCCGCGTCTTGCATCTGACGATCTTTATTATATAATCAATAAAATATTGGTACTGTTTTTGCGTGTCGAGACGTCCTCTGTTGGCGTTTCTCGAGACGACGGGGTGGTAGTATTAACCGAGTGGTAGAGACGAGTTAGTTCCATGTTTGAATCGCTTACCTCTAAGCTTAGCGACGCGTTTCGTTCTATTTCGGGACGAGGACGTCTTACGGAGTCGAATGTTCGTGAAGGGCTCGAGATGGTGCGACAGGCTCTTCTCGAAGCGGACGCGAGCGTCGAAGTCGCTAGGCAATTTGTCGAGTCCGTGGAGCAACAGTTCCTTGGAATGGAAGTCTCGAAGGCGCTCAATCCAACCCAACAAATCCTGCAGATTGTCAACGAAGAGTTGATTAATTTGATGGGGCCCGTCGATTCGACGATCCCCGAAGGTTCTCCTTTCACGACGATTATGCTTTGCGGTCTGCAAGGCTCCGGTAAGACCACGACGTGCGGTAAGCTTGGAAAGAGACTTCTCGATTCGGGTCGCAAACCGATGTTCGTCGCCGCCGACCTTCAGAGACCCGCCGCTATCGACCAGTTGGAGATCCTTGGAAAACAGCTTGACGTTCCGGTTTTTGTCGACCGCGAATGCAAAGATCCGGTTGACGTCTGCAAGCGCGCGTTAAAACAGGCGAAGGAGTTAGACGTAAACGTCGTGATCCTCGATACCGCCGGTCGTCTCCATGTCGACGACGAACTGATGAAACAGCTCATTGAAATTGAGCGCAAAGTCAGTCCCGATCAAGTTTACTTTGTCGTCGACTCGATGGTCGGTCAAGACGCGGTGAATAGCGCCAAGGCGTTTAACGACGCTCTTGAACTCGACGGCGTCGTTCTGACGAAACTCGACGGCGACGCGCGCGGCGGCGTGGCTCTTTCCGTTAAAGCGGTTACTGGCGTTCCGATTAAGTTCATCGGCGTCGGCGAAGGTCTCGACGCGTTGGAAGAGTTTCACCCTGATCGTATGGCGAGCCGTATGTTGGGTATGGGCGACGTGCTTACGCTCATTGAATCCGTTCAGGCTAAGTTCGACGAAAAGGAACTCGAGCGTCAACAACAGCAGCTCGAGAAGGGCGTCTTTACGCTCGACGATTTCCGCAAGCAGATGTCGCAAGCGTCTCGCCTCGGTTCCATGAGTAAAATCATGAGCTTCATTCCGGGCATGGGACGTTTGAGCGGAATCCTCGGCGAGATGAACGTCGACCCGGATCGTGAGTTGCGTCGCATCGGCGGACTTATCGATTCAATGACTCCAGAAGAAAGACGTCGTCCTGAGATTATTGATTCGCGACGTAAGAAGAGGATTGCCGCAGGCGCGGGCGTCGAGGTTTCTCGTGTCAACGAGCTCCTTCAGATGCATCAGCGCATGGCGGGTATGGTGAAGAGCTTCTCAACTCTCGGCATGGGAGATCGAATGCGCGCGCTCAACCAGTTGACCAGCCAGGCTTCGGCGAATCCGTTTGGAATGTTGGGTCCCGCGAAGAGGGGGTCGACCGGCAAACGTTTGACGCCAAAAGAGCGTGAAGCGCAGCGTAAGCGCCTCGAGAAGGCTCGACGGGATAAGAAACGCAAGAAGTAATCGCGTTTGCGTCATAGTCGAGACTCATTGATAAGCCCGAAACCGCATAGCTAAAAGAGAACATTTGGGAAACGCCCATAAATAGAGCGACGTCGACAAGCTCGGCGTGATCGAGAGCGATCTCGAAAAACGCGTCCCCCTTTTGGAGTTTGACGCCGTTCGATTTTAGTCCGACGCAAGTCGGAAAACATTATTGTTATTAGGAGTAATATAGTGGCTGTTAGAATTCGTATGAAGAAATTTGGTCGTAAGCATCGACCGTTTTTCCGCGTTGTTGCCGTTGACGCTCGTCGTCCCCGCGACGGTCGCGTCCTTGAAGAACTTGGCACCTATGATCCGCTCGTTCCCGAAACGGACGCGCGCGCGATCCTCAAGGGCGATCGTATTCAGTATTGGCTTGGCGTTGGCGCTCAGCCCAGCGACAAGGTCGCCATTCTGATCAAGAAGTACGGCGCCAATGGTAAGAAGCTCGAAGAACAGAAGGTTGCTCTCGAACGTCTTGCCGCGATTCGTCGTCGTCCTGCGGCTCCCGCCGCCGAGGCCGCTCCGGTCGCCGAGTGATAAACTTGGTTTTTACAACAAATCTTTAGCCTAACAAATTTAGCGTCGAACCCAGACGCGAGAGTATAACTGATGCGCTTTGACGTTCTCACGCTCTTTCCAGGCATTTTTGAAGGGTATCTTGCTGAAAGCCTTTTGAGGGACGCGGTGGTTCGTGGGTTGATCGAAGTGAATCTTTACAATATGCGCGATTGGGCTAACGACAAGCACAACACGATGGACGACCGACCTTTTGGGGGCGGTCCGGGCATGGTGTTAAAAGTCGACAGGGTCGTGCCTTGCGTAGAGGCTGTTCAAGGTTTCGCGCCTCGACCGGGAAGGGTTCTTATGATGACCCCTCAAGGTCGTCCGCTTACTCAACATGTCGTTGAGGAGCTCGCTCAAGAAGAACGTTTGCTTCTTCTTTGCGGTCGATACGAAGGTTTTGATCAACGCGTCGTTGACATTCTTCAACCTGACGAGATATCAATCGGGGACTATGTCTTGAATGGTGGAGAAGTTGCGGCCGCGGTCATTATCGATTCTGTGATGCGTTTGATCCCCGGCGTTCTAGGAGATGAGAATTCAGCGGTAGTTGATTCTTTTTCCTCGGGCAATCGTCTTTTGGAAGAGGATCAGTATACGCGACCTCGCGAGTATCGAGGTTTAGAGGTTCCTGAGGTTTTACTCAGCGGCGATCATGGTCTAATCGACAAATGGCGAGATGCGAATCGCCGAGAAAAAACATTTTTACGTCGTCCTGATTTATTTGACGACGAACCGTCAGATTTTTAACGCGTTGACGTCGCGCCTTAAGCGTAGTCGAAGTTATGCGCTGACGGAAAAGGAGACGGGTTGGTAGAAAGAAGCGACGATACAACTTCGTCGCGAATGAAAGTAATCTTTTGACCTTCTTTTTAGTCCGATCTGTGACGTCGGAAGTTTTTAACGGGCTCCTTTTAGTAGAACATTAAGAAAATATAAGGAATATATCCGTGAGTCAAGAACTTATTCGTCTGGTGGAAGCTCGCGCCAAAAAAGAGAACGTTTCCCAATTTGAAATCGGTGATCGCGTCAACGTGCATTGCAAGATTCTTGAAGGCGACAAAGAGCGTATCCAGGTTTTTAACGGCGACGTCATTGCCCGTAGTGGATCCGGCGTTTGCGAAACGTTCACCGTTCGTCGTATTGTCGCCGGTCAAGGCGTTGAACGTAAGTTCCCTCTCCACAGCCCTAGAATCGCTCTCATCGAAGTCCTTCGTTCCTCCGTCGTTCGTCGCGCCAAGCTTTACTATCTGCGCGACCGCGTTGGTAAGAAGACTCGTCTTGAAGAACTTCGCGTAGAACGCAACGAAGCCGAAGCCAAGGTCGTCAAGACCAAGAAACGCGGTAAGAAGGCCGCTCAGGCTCGTCGCGCCGCTTCCGAAGAAGGTAAGAAGGACGCTCAGTGATTTTTAGATATTACTTCGCATAACAAAAGACGCGTCCCGATTCTCCGAATTGGGCGCGTTCTTTTTTCAATCTTTCAATCGAAAAAGGCGCCGCTCTTTCGGGACGTCGCCTTTTCATTTTCAGAACTTAGTTTTCTTTCGATCTTAGGAATCAGACGTCCCAACCTGGACGATGTTCCGTCTTAACGAAAACGTTGGCGGCTTCGTCGTTCGTGACGCGCATCTTGTCGGCGTCCCATTCGAGCTTGATCTTACCGGCTCTCAAGGAGACGGCGCCAAGCTGAACAGCTTCCGCCAAACGACCGGCGTATTCAAAGTTGCAGAGCGGGGTCGACTTGCCGCCGTCGATGATCGAGTTAATCCATTCGCGATGATGTCCAGGAGACGCGGGGATCGTTTGCGCCGGACGCTTATAATCTTCATATTTTTCGCGAGGATAGAGCTTGATTGAACCGTAGTCGGCGAAGAGAATGCCTTCGTCGCCGACGAAGAGGGTTCCCATCGTTTGGGGATCAAGATTTCTTTCCTTCATGACGGCGGGTTTGCGGTCGCCGTCGTACCAGGTCAACGGCAAAATCTTTCCGTTGTGTTCGAATTCGTAACGGCATTCGACGTCGAGAGAACAGCACATCTTGCTAATTTCCGTATCGCACGTCGCGTGGATCGTCTTGGGATATTTGAGTCCTAGCGCCCAGAAGGGAAGATCCATTATGTGGCAAGCCATGTCGCCGAAAGTGCCCGTTCCAAAGGGCCAATAGCCTCGCCAACGACCGGGGAGATAGCACGGATTGTAATCGAGCCACTGCGCGGGGCCGAGCCATTCGTCCCAGTGAAGGTTGGAGGGGACTTCAAATTTTTCTTTGGAGGGTTCGTCGTATCCGCCCCAGCCTTTAGCGCACCAGCAGTGGACTTCTTGAACTTCGCCAACCGCGCCCGCTTGGATCAATTCAACGACGCGACGATAGTTTGAGGTGGCGTGGATAACCGTGCCCATCTGGGTGGCGAGATTCTTTTCTTTAGCGACGCGCTGCATGTCGCGAATTTCAGCGACGTCATGCGCGAGAGGCTTCTCGCAGAAGCACGGAATACCGCGCTTCATAGCGGCCAAGGAGACGACGGAATGCGTATGATCCGGAGTGCTGACGAGAACGGCGTCGAGAGAGGCGAGCTCGTCAAACATGGTGCGATAGTCGAAGAAACGCTTGGCGTTCGGGAATCTTTTGCCTTGGCGCGCAAGGTTGTTGTCGTCTACGTCGCAGAGACCAACCATTTCGATGAGATCTCCCGAGTCGTTCAAGATATCGTGAATGTTACCGTCTCCGCGTCCGCTAATACCGACGACGGCTAGCTTGACCTTAGAGTTGACGTTTTGAGCTCGAAGAATACCAGGAGCGGCGAATAAGGCGGCGGATACCGCGGAAGTTTTCAAAAATTGACGACGATTAATCAGCATGGGCGTCTCCTTTTTTACAATAAAGAATTTACTGATATGTTTTGTATTAACATGGGGCCAATGGATTCAAAGTGAATGTGGTTTCCGTACGTTTTTAAGTATAACACTTCGCGATTCTATTTTCAAAAGGAATCGGAACGAATTAAACGGGTTTATCATTCAGGGTTCTTTTCGAGCGTCGTTAGGAGGGCGGCAAACCAGGATCGATTATCAGCGTTGCAAAAGGACATTCTGGCTCCCATTCTACTGAAGGTTTTGCAATATCGCAAATAATAGGCGGGATCACTCATTGGCGGTTCGCCCCGACGCGTCCAATCCCAGGAGCTCTTGGCAAGGTCGACGACATGAATGTCGAAATCGTCGATTTGAGAATGGCTCTGCCTAGCGATATTTCGAGACATGGAGAGGGACTTTTCAAAAATCATCGGAGACAGAACCGCCGAGCCCACCGACAAATAAACGCCCCCTTCGAGTTGCGAAACGGAATTGGCGAATGAAAGGAAATCGCGTTCCGCCGCCCGACCGATCGCCGAGCACCTGTTCGCCGGATGGGTGTAGATGATATCGCATCCGATCATCGGACAGCAACCGAAGAGAATGTTGTCGCGTCTCATATGATACGCAACCGAGTAGTCTTGATAGGGATGCGGAATTCGATTCCAACCGTCGGATAGATTAAAGCGACGCTTGGCGCGGAGCAAATCGGCTGCGGCTGCGGCGTGATCCAATATTTCAGCTTGCGAGTCCTGGTCGGCGTCTAAGACTTCGCGCGGAGCGGAGGGGAAGTTGGCGCATTCGACGCCCGACAACATCGCATATTTCAATTCTTCATCCGACGGAATCTCCAATCCTTCCTTCAGGATCATTTCTCCAACGGATTCCCCGTAACCTAAACCGTTATAAGCTCCAACGACGATCGCCAAGTTGATATATCGGCCCGTCTCGTCCCAAATTCCGAATTGTCCCTCCGTTGCGTATCGTTGAACGTCTTCTCCCGAACGCCCTTGATACGCAAATTCCCAGTCATGAATGACGCCCGCGCCGTTGGTGACCAAATGTGTCAACCATCCCTTTTCCGCGAGACGCGCAAGAACCTTCCCCAGCCCGTTTTTTATCGAATGGGCGCCGTAGGTAAGGATACGCGCGGCGCCGTTTCGTTTTGCGCGTCGGAGGTTTTCCGCCGTTTTTTTGACGTCTTCCATTGCTTCGTCCGATAGGTCGAGGATCCAGGTCGACGGATCGATTACGTCTTCTTTAATGTTGAGTTTATTGACTCTGGAAGCAAGGGGAAGGATTTTTAGATTATCTCTATCAAATAAATTACTCATCTCTTTATCTCTATATCTTCAATAGAAACGTCGTTTACAGGGAACGTAAAACTTCCAGGATTTCCTCTACGGAAGCGGTTCCCGTCTCTCCTATGCGTTTGATCGTAATCGACGAAGCGACTCCCGCGAGAAAAGCGCTTTCTTCTAAGGTAAATCCAATAGTTTTAGCAAAGACGAAGGCCGCGTTGGTGGCGTCGCCCGCTCCGCAAATATCGACCGGCGGTGCGACTGGAACAGGGGGAATCTCTTTTATTCGGAGATTCTCTTCAGAATCGAGCTCAAACAGAAGAGAGCCGTTTGCGCCGCGGGTAATCAGCGCCGAGCGTTTATTTTTCTGGACGAGCCATTTTCCAGCGCGTACGATTAGTTTGAGATCAGAATCGCGATTTACCGTCGTCCCTAAGCGTTCTTTTCCGTGGCGAGCGGCGTCGTAGGCGTCAAGGGCTTCGTCGGCGTTGCATTTGACGAAAACGTCGGAGTAGGAGTCGACGAAGAATCGAGAGTCGCAGAAGAAGAAAAGATTGGGACGACTTCGAGCTACATCGGAGAGAAACGCGCGTAGTCGAGGCGAAAAAACGACTTCCGAACCTTGCTGAAATTGATCCGTAACGATCGCTGCGTCCAGATCGTCAAGTTTGGCAAGAAAGGTTTGTTTTAACGTTTCAAGCGCAACGTCGGACAGAGGAGCTGGATTACGGACGTCGAATCGGTTTTCTTCGATCCAATCGGAGGACGCGCGGTTCGAGAAGGGGGAAATCTCTAACTTCTCAGGGCGCATGGGTTTCATGTAGTTCCCTGTGAGGATTTCGGGAAGAATAGACATACCGTCGACATTTGCCCCCATCTTTTTCAACGCGCGCAAGAGATCGTAACCTTCGCCGTCGTCCCCTATCGCGCCGAAGCAAAAGGTCTGAGCTCCGAGCGAGCAAAGATTGTTGGCGATCGTTCCCCCAACCCCCGCCGATAAACGCGTTGCGCGAATTTGACGAGCGACTAGCCCCGTTTCGACCGACTTTTCGTCAAGCTTGGGGTAGTGGTAAAGGTACTTGTCGAGACAATAATCGCCAAAAACGGCGATTCGCGGGGGTCTATTGGCGCCTCGATCATGAAGATAGTTTTCAAGGCGTTCGACGAGTTGGGAACGATTGATTTGCGCTTTGAGTATGGGAAAGCAGGGCATGGGCGTGACTATCTTAGCAGGGGAAAAGGAGTTGAAAGATTTTCTCGGGCTCGCTAAAATCAGGAATTACGACGTTTGCTCCAGCGTTTATGAGGCGATCGCGTTTCCATTGATCTACGCCTGAGCCAGGATTCGCTTCATTCGTCGCGACGCCGACCGCAAAGCCTCCGACTGCGCGAACGTTTTCTATCTCAACGTAACCGTCGCCAAAGCCGACAAGCTCTTCGCCCGCTAATTGGTTGCTTTTGATCAGCCGACTAATGACCATTGCTTTGGAGAAGGTTTTATAATTGTCTTGCGCGCCGTAGACGCCCCCGTCGAAGTACTCCTCCAGTTTTAACAAAGCGACTTCTTGTTTTACGTAACATTCGTCCGTCCCGCTCGCCAGGTAGAGCTTCACGCCTTTGTTTCGCAATAGCTCAAGAAACCTTCGTCCGCCGGGGACAACGAATTCATCAGGTTGAACGGCGCCGCTCTGGAGAAGTTCGATTCGGGTTGAAATTCTCAACTGAAGTCTTCGCAGATATTCTTTTTTATAGGCTAAAGGATCTTCCGGGACGCCCCCTCGAATTTTCACTTCCTCCGTCAAGCGAATGCACTGGTAAATGGTTTGCTTTCCGGTGATCTTGTCGACGAAATCTCTCGTAATTCTTTCTATCTCTTCCGGCGTTTCTTTCGTGGGGTCAGAGACGCGCAACAATACTTCGCAGAAGTAGGGAACCATGACGTTTTGCCAACCCTCGCGAATTAAACTGAGAGTTCCGTCGAAATCGAATAGAGCCGCGCGTATTGGCTTCTCTTGGGTTCGGCTTTGGAGAACTTCAACGGAAAAGTTTTGGTTGGTTGTGCTCACTGATCTTTCCTCTTGTGTAAAAGATTGAACGTCGTCTTGTCATCTTGCGCAGACAATCGAATACTCGCTAACCTTTATTATATGACGACGCTAGCAATAATCTACAATGGACGGCGTGAATGAAGCAGGTTGCAGTTAAGGGGATTCGGATATTTCTGTACAATAATATTGTCTCTTTTTCCCACTTTGGACTGTAATAAATAACGAAAAATACTCATTTTTTTACATATTAATCCGCAGAACGATACTTATGAGGTCAAGCGTGGTATAATAGAAATAAATATAGTTGTTCTTCATCGGGAAGACTGCTTATTTAGAGATTTTCCTCTTTTGGAGGTATGAAGTGGAGATCTGTTTTTAGGGGAGAGTTACTTGTCGATTGCGTTGACGCGACTGTAATCCTCCCTCAAATCTTGAGATCATAAAACAGCGTTATCATATATTGAAGGAGGTGAAGGATGAGTATTACAGTGACATGCGACAACGGTCATCGACTGAGAGCTCCGGATAGCCGCGCTGGAACTACCGGACGGTGCCCTGCTTGCGGGGCCAACGTGACCATTCCTCGTTTAAATAAGGCTCCGACAGAATCGTCGATCATGCGAATCCTTGGAGTGGGAGAAGAACTCAAGCGCAACATGGCCGAGTATGACGCGGAGCAACAGGCGCGCGAGGAAGAAGAGCGTCGTCGTCGAGAATTTGTCGACACGCCGCTACCCCCTCTCAAGAAAACGAAAAAGGTCTGTCCCCAATGCGACTGGGAGATCGACCAGGGGTTCAAGATCTGCCCGCACTGTAGGTTCTACTTTATCGACTAGGGTTTATTTAAACCGAGAGACGCGAATATGTCTTCTCGGTTTTTTTATTCTTTATCGGCTTTCGTCGCAATGACAAGGTACTTCGTGGGCTTTAAAATTTTGTCTAGCCAAGAGGTTCTGGAAACGAGAAGATCGAAGAGTTTGAAGCCCAAGAAAGAAGGCGCTTTGTTGGGATCGCTATTTCGAAATAGGCGTTCCACGGAAGCAATAGATTGGACGCCGTCGACGTCGAAACCCGATTCTTTCAGAATCTTGACAAGTTCTTTTGGCGTGAACGTTACGGTGGAATCCGCGCGTTTGCGCCCGCAAAGACAACAGGACAAACGACTCTTTGCCGGGGCTACGAAGATAAGCTTTCCCGACGGTTTGAGGTAGCGTTTCAATTCAGCGAGCGCGTCCGGGTTGTTCAATGGGAGCGCGACGGTTCGGTTCAGACAGACGACGGAATCAAAGGCCTCGACGTCCTTTTCCTGCAAAGTCGTTTCTTTTGAAATCAAATCGAGTAATTGAACGTCTACGACGGCGTTTCCCTCATACGACGCTTTGAGGTATTTTCTTCGTCTATCGTCGACTTCTGTCAGAGTTAGGCGTTCCCTCTGGGGGAGGAATTTTGAAAGATTCCCCATGCCGACTCCGAGTTCCAACGTCGTAGAGCCCAGATAAGGGGCGCAACGACGAACAAGGGTTTTCAAGTAATTTCGAGAATATTCGAGCCGCTGCGACGATTCTGAAGAGGAGTCGATATCGTAAAAGCTGTCGTCAAAGAACCAATACTTGACGATGACGCAGATTGCGTTGACTCCGTCTTTCCAGCCAATCTTTTTTCCTTCGCTGTATTTGCGCCCGTTATAACTGATCGGCACTTCGTAGACAGTCCACCCGCGCTTCGCCACTTTTGCCGTAATCTCTGGCTCAATTCCAAAACGATTGGAACGTAACGGAAGCGATTTCAACGCGTCCGCGCGAAACGCTTTGTAGCAGGTCTCCATGTCGGTAAGGTCGAGACCAGTCGTGAAGTTCGATAGATGCGTTAGAAACAGATTGCCGAGCTTGTGATGATATTGCAGGATCTTCCTTGTTTCGCGCGTCGCAAAACGGGAACCGTACACGACGTCCGCCCGTCCGTCGAGCAAAGGCGCCAAGATCAAAGGATACTCGTTGGGATTGTATTCAAGATCGGCGTCTTGAATGATGGCAAAGTCACCTCGCATTTCCTGGATCGCGCGTCGAATCGCCGCGCCTTTTCCCTGATTCTTGGGTTGTCGAAACGACCTAACCGCACTGGGATTGCGTTCGACGATGGAACGGATAACTTCGGGCGTTCTGTCGGTAGAGTAGTCGTCGACGAGGATAAGCTCGCGCCGCACGTCGTCGGGTAGCGGAGCGTTTAGGACTCTCTCGACGACGCGTTCCAAGTATGCTTGCTCGTTGTACACGGGCATTAAGATTGACAAGAGCCGACTATCGTGATCTTCGTTCGAAGAAGCGACGGGGAGGCGGGGAGTCGTGTCGTCCTGCATGGTTCGATCCAATAGCTAAAGAGAAGAGCCGCACGGGGAACAAAAAACGTCTCCCGTTTCCCCCGATTATAGCGCTCGGAAGGTTAGACGGAAGACGAGTCCTAAAAAAAGGGAGAAGAGAACCGCGAGATTATCAGAGCTTTGCGATGGACTCTTCAATCAGCCGCGCGGCCTTCTTGCCGGAAAGGAGCATACCGCCGAAGATCGGGCCCATACGATAGCCGCCCATGACGTTGTTGGCGCTCATACCGCAAGCCCAAATTCCGGGATAGTATTCGTGAGTATTTTCAACGGTGGAGATTTCTCCCGTCGCGGCCTGCATGGGGCGCTCGCCGAGGATTTCGCCCGTGGGCGTGTCGAGTTTGACGCGCGCCTTACGCTGGACGAGGGTCAGGACTTCGCAGGGATGTCCCGTTCCGTCGAGGACGGCTTTGGTCAAAACCACCAACGGATCGACGTGCATGCCAAGTCTTTCGACGGGGGTCCAGTTGACCACGAGTCCGCTGACGCGCTCGCCTGTGAAGGCGACGTCTTCGACGCTCATTGCGTTGAAGATTTTTGCGCCGGCATGAACGGCGCCATAGATCAAACCGCTCGCGAGTTCGACGGAATCGATCGCATAATAACCGGGCGCGTTCTCAATGAGTTTGGTATTAATGCCGTATTCGTCGACGATTTGCTTGGCTTCTTCTTGAACGACGACTTCGTTGAAGAGCATTCCGCCGCCCCAAACGCCGCCGCCGGGAGCAAGTTTGCGCTCAAATACGGCGACTTTACGACCCTTTTCGGCAAGGGTTTTCGCAGCGACAAGACCCGACGGTCCAGCTCCGACAATCGCAACGTCTACCTGTAGGTTGTCGAGCAATTTTTGACTGAAGTTGGAAACAATCGCGGCGGAAACAAGATTTTCCAGTTTGTGTGCCATTACAGATCCTTTTCGAGCGAGGCGGAAAGAAATCACTACTCGAATTTTGCCTCCCTCGCACAACATTGAGAAGGACGATCCTTCTTGCGTTAAACGCTCTTTCCTCAGGGGAAAACCGCAAAAAGATTCGTACGTAATTTCCTTCGTCGGCATTATCCGGTGCAGGTTCAAGGGGTTCATCTCAGCCTTGACTTCACAAAGCGCCCCCATTACATACGCGGGAAGAAACTTCTTCTTCCCACATAATTACATTATAGTGCGGCTTCTTGTTTAGGCAATGGGCCAAACGCCGTGAACGCCTTAGAATACGTTAATTTTCTTTCGAGCGTTTGGCTAGAATTTCCACCGCGTATGCCGCGGGAGAAATCGTCTTTTTCTTCTCCATCGACCACGATTCCATCTCTTCCAAGGCTTCGAAAAGAACGATACACGCCGTTCGATAGTCGACGTTCGCGATTTCGGAAACAAGACGAACGCTTCTATCGACGAGCTTTTTATTCGTCGCGTCGACGTGAGCCATCCAGTTGCCGTTAAGGCGTCCGTATTTACCCATCGTCGCCGTGGAGATATTGTTGAGCGTCAGCTTCAGGGCGATGTGGGAGAAAATGTCCAACGGGGTAGCGGGAATCGCGAGGTTGAGGGCGAAAATACGTCCGTAATTGGGTTTCGCGGGCTTAGAAGAGCAGACGAGGGTGTTGTTGACGAGATAAGCGACCTTTTGTTCAAAAGGTTTGGCGCATTTTTCATACGCGTCAAACCAGTCGACGCCTTCGGCTCCCCATAGTCCAGTCTCTCCGTCGGCAAGGACGGCGACCGCGGCGTTGGGGCGAACGTCGTATCGCGACGGATCTTCTTCGTTACCGATTGGGAAACGATAAACGGTCTGACGATCGATCTTGGGGGGATCGTTGATTTGGGCGGAGGAACCGCCCATGGCGCGGTAATTATCGGGGGTCCACTCGAGACATCGGGGTTCGGCGCCGCCGAGGAGCCAAATCCACGCGTCTTTTGCGCTACGAAGAGGATCCTTGACGAACGCCATCGGAGGGGGAAGTTCAGTTTCGTCGAGGGAACGGAAAGGAGGAAGTTTGAAGGTTGGGGATCGTTCGGTCGTGTCGGTGAAGACGTCGAGGGTGTAGTCGCGGGTGAAGTAGGTGACGCGCCCGCCCTTTTTGTAGAGGTCGCACTCGAAATCAACGTAAGCCGCGGCGGTTGCGACGTTCTCCGGGGATCGAATTTCTTGGAGCATCGTCTTGAAGCTTTCGACTTTGTATTGCAACGTCTGCTCGAAGACCCCAAGCGCTTCTAATTCGACGGACGTCAGATTTTCTTTGAGGTACTGCAAGAGGGCCGTTTCAAACGCGAAGCCGACGACGAGGAGTTCGATCGTTGTCGCTTGCATACGGGTCGATCCCGCGATCGCCATCGGGCCGGTCGTCAGATTGACGACGGTCACGCGCGGGTCTTCGATGACTTTCCTGGATCGTTCGACGCGCTCCGCCATGAGTTTGGACGGATTGTTAAAGAGGAAGAAGGTGGGAATACCCGCGTCTAGGGCCGCGTGAATCGTGCCGATAACCGACGACGTTTCGCCCCCCTCGCTAATGGCGACGAGCGCGTCTTCCGGTGAAATCCCCGCTTCTTTGAACTGATTGTATCCGAAAGAAACGTAGTCTTCAAAGCTTTCAACGGAACGAATCAGAGCGAAGTCGCCCCCCGTCATAACCGCGTTAGTTTGCGCGGCAAGCTTATCGAAGAAGAATTTCTTTGCCGACAATTTTTCCGCGGACGAACGACAAAATTTTTTGTTCGCCGCGTCGAGTAAGATGGAGAGACGTCCCGTTGCTCCGCAGCCGCTAAAGGAAACGCGGCCGCCCTTTGAAAGGGTTTGGTATATGGTCGTTTCTAATTGACGATATTCTGAGGACGCGACGGTTTTTTCTAATACCGGGGGAATGTCGTCGTCGACGCTGTAGAGCATCCGCATCCCTTCTTTGACGTCGCTTTGGAGCGTTTGCGAAAGGTTGCGGGTTTTAGGATGAGACTGTTCCGTCGTAAGCATTCCGAGATGAAATTGCGTTTCATTTTTGATGAAATCATCCGCTTTTTCGACGGGAGAACCCGAACGTTCAAAAGAAGTTTCCATAGGGACTCTTTCAGATAGAAAAAGGACAAATATTGATGAAACTCAACCGGAGTAAGGAGCCGAACGCGCATGCGTAAGTTTAACGTCTTCGAAGGGAGAAATCAAGCGTCGCGTGGAACAAAAGAAAGAACCAACGCGCTCTTTTTGGCGGTCGGCTCTTAGTCGCTCTTTTTTAATCCAGGCAGAATTCTTTTAAGACTTCCGCAGGCGCTGGCCCATATTTCGCAAGGGTCATCGAACAGGACGCGCGCCCCTTCGAAAGCCCGAGAAGAGCGGAGGAGTACCCAAAGAGATTGGACAACGGCGTCTCCGCTTCAATGATGGAGGTAACCCCGCGAACGTGCGTTTGAAGGACAATGCCGCGTCGTTGGTTAATATCGCCTACGACGTCGCCGACATATTCGTCGGGCGTCTGGATTTCTTGATGCATAATCGGTTCGAGAAGAACCGCTTTTCCCTCGTCAAACGCCTTGCGATACGCGTTTCCGACGGCGTATCGTAGCGCGGCTTCGTTGGTTTCCACTTCGTCAAACTTACCGCCTGTCACGACAAATTTTACCCCCACGATTGGGAATCCGATGATTCCGCCGCCGAGAGATTCTTCGTGGAGCGCGTCCAGGACGATTTCTCTCCAGACGGGCTTGAAGGCTTCGTCGTCGGACTGGACGTCAACGACGACGTCCTGGGAATCGGGCAAAGGTTCGGCGTGCAAATTGATTTCCGCGAAGTGGCGAACGCCCCCGAGGGTTCTTTCGCCGCCGCCGACCACGTCGACGGGATTCTGCAACGTCTCGCGATAACTGACGCGAGGTTCGCGAATTTTAACCTTGAGCTTATAGTCTCTGAGCAAGCGATGTTTTACGACTTCAAGGTGAAGTTCGCCCATACCCGAAACAAGGGTTTGACCAGTTTCCTTATTCGTGGTTGCTTGGAAGGTCGGATCTTGTCGGCGCATCGATTCGAGCGCCGCCGTTAGCTTTTTATACTCGTCCGTCGACTCCGGTTCAATCGCCATCGACATGACCGTTTGAGGGAAGGTGATGGACTCAAGGAGAATCGGATGCTTGACGTCGCACAAGGTGTCGCCGGTGATACTGTTGCGCAAACCGATAACGCCGCAGATATCGCCCGCGGAAACGGATTCGACGAGGGTGTTATGATCCGCTTGGATACGCCACAACTGGGGAATATTTTCCTTCTGTTTTTCGCGCGGATTGAAGACGCGGCTGTTGGCGTTAAGCTTTCCAGAGTAAACGCGAATAAAGAACATATCGCCGTGCGGGTTGGCGACAATCTTGAAGATGAGGCCGCAGAAAGGTTCGTCGACGTTAAGCTTTCGTGATTCCTTCTTTTCCGGACTATCGGGATCGACTCCCTCGATCGGGGGTAGATCGTCAGGCGCAGGCAAGTAAAGACAAACGCCGTCCATCACTGGCTGAACGCCGATACCGTCTAGGGCGGAACCGCAGAAGACGGGGACGCACATATCGGAGAGGGTGGCGCTTCTTAATACTTTCTGAATGAGTTCCGCGGGGATTTCTTCGCCGGAGAGAAGAAGCTCGGTCATCTCGTCGCTAAACATGGAGAGATCGTCGAGTAATTTTTCGCGATAGAGATCCGCTTGATCGCGCATGCCTTCTTCGATTTCGGCAACCTCAAAGTCTTTTCCATGGGTTGTAGGATCGTAGGAGATTTGTTTCATCGCGATAAGGTCGACGATTCCACGGAAGGCGCCTGGGATATGAGAAGGTCCCGCCCCGACAGGGATGGCGACGATGACCGGCTTCGCGTTTAATCTCTTCTCGATATCATCGACGACGGCGTAGAAATCGGCTCCTTCGCGATCCATTTTATTGATGAACGCGATTCGAGGAACGTGGTATTTGTCTGCCTGTCGCCAGACCGTCTCGCTTTGCGCTTCGACGCCCTCTCGAGCGCTAAAAACGACGACCCCGCCGTCTAGTATACGCAACGATCGTTCCACTTCCGCCGTAAAATCAACGTGGCCAGGCGTGTCGATCAGGTTGACGACATGTCCGTTCCATTCAAAAGTCACGCACGCGGCGTTAATCGTGATGCCGCGCTCTCGTTCTTCTGGGTCGAAATCGGTCACCGTCGTTCCGGCGTCCACCATGCCGACTTTGTGAACCGACTTCGAATAAAACAGCATCTTTTCTGTGACGGTTGTCTTCCCGGCGTCAATATGAGCAATAACGCCGATATTTCTCAGTTTCCCTTGAACGGGCGTCGTCTTGTCCTTGGCCATGAGAGTACTCTCTAAACTTTGCTATAAACGAAACATTATTACCTAAGGTTAATTCCTTTATTCTAAGCTTTCCAACGTCTTAATCAAGACCAGAGGCGCATTATAGGGCTTTTCCGCGGTCGGAAATCTCATTTGCGCGTCGTTTTTGAACGTTATGTGACGGAATATGCAAACGAGGTCAAGGGTTTGTGCAATCTACGTAATATTCGTTTTTATGTCCTTGTCCTTGCAATGTAATCTTTTAAAATACATTTCGAGGTTACTGATGCTATAATAAGAGGGGCGAGGAATCTTGCCTGTGGAGATTTTTCCCTAGAAGTATTGTCAGGGAATAGGCGTTGCGCCTTCAACTTTTCCGATAGAGCGACGATTACGATGGATCTTCACTGTATGGAATTGAAAATTAGGTGTTTTTACGATGAAATTTACTAAAATGCACGGCGCGGGAAACGATTACGTCTATGTCGACATGTTTCGCGAAAAGTTGCCGATGGCTCCAGAAGAGTTGGCTCCCCTCGTTTCGAATCGACACTTTGGAATCGGTAGCGACGGTCTTGTGCTGATATGCCCTTCGGACGTCGCCGACGCGCAAATGCGAATGTTTAACCCTGACGGTTCCGAAAGCGAGATGTGTGGAAACGCTGTGCGTTGCGTTGCGAAATATGTGGCGGAGCGAAGCCTTTCTCATCCTTCTCAGTTGCGCATCGCGACGGGGAAGGGGGTTTTAACCCTCCGATGCGAATACGAAGGGGACGTCGTGACGCGCGTTCGCGTCAACATGGGCGCCCCTATTTTAGAGCCCGCGCAGGTTCCGACGACTTTGCGCGCCGCAACTTCTGAAACCGCCCCCGTCGTCGATAGGCCCGTTAGGGATCTAGGATTGGATTTCTCTCCCGAGCTAGGCGCGGGCTCCAAAGAACTTGAGTCTTTCCTGAATTCGCCGTTGACTTGCGTGTCGATGGGTAATCCGCACTGCGTGATTTTCGTCGATCAACCGCTTTCCGACGCTCTTGTCTTGGGTTGCGGTCCTAAAATTGAACGTTCTCTTGAAAACTTCCCGCGTAAAACGAACGTGCACTTTGTGCAGGTTCTTTCCGACGACGAGGTAAGGATGCGCGTTTGGGAACGCGGAACAGGAGAGACGTTGGCTTGCGGAACGGGCGCTTGCGCCGTCGGCGTCGCTTGTGTTCTTAGCGGACGCACCCATTCGAACGTTTTGATCCATTTATTAGGCGGCGATCTACAGATAGAGTGGCGCGATAACGACTCCGTCTATATGATCGGTTCCGCGCTTGAGACTTTTTCCGGCACATTAACGCCAGATTTTTTCAAACAACCCCGTAAAACTTTTTCCGCATGATGGAAATCGATCTTCCTTGACGTTATACTCAAGGAGGTTTTTTATAAACAATACGTTTTTTATTTGATTCCACTAACTGTAAGTATAGGCGACTAACTTATCATTTCAGACTAATTACCTTTTTTTGGAGACGAATTTATGAGAAGTAATGTCTGTAAAACTGGTTTTACTCTTGTTGAGCTCCTTGTGGTTATCGCTATCATTGGAATTTTGATCGGATTGTTGCTTCCCGCGGTGCAAGCCGCGCGCGAAGCCGCTCGAAGAATGCAATGTACCAACAACATGAAACAATACGTGTTGGCGATGCAGAATCACCATGACGTGCACAACAATCTTCCTTCTCAGAGAGCGTGGGGGGGGGGCGTCCGTATGGATCGCTTGAGCGTCACGTATCAGCTTCTACCTTATTTTGAACAGGCCGCGTTGAAGTCTCAGATCGACTCTTCTTCCGGTCCGTGGGCAACGTGGCTTCCTTCGACGAGTTCCGGCGGTCAGGAAGCGTGGGAAATTCGTACTGCGAAAATCGACACGTTGCTTTGCCCGTCGGATCCTCAGGGCGGCGAACTCGTTCACCTTGGCGGCGGTCACAATCATGACGGACGTCCGCTCAATATTGCGTATTGTATGGCGGACTGCGTTGCGCGTCTTGATAATGTGAACAATAGCCCTTACAAGATTCAGTCTGACGGAAACAACGGTTATAAGCGCGTTTCCAACACTCGAGATACGGGCGACTGCTCTCATCGTTCTATCTTCTTCTTCTATGACAATAAGAATATGGCGTTCGTGACCGATGGTACGAGCAATACGATCGTCTGCTCGGAAGTGGTCGCCGGCGAATATAGCAATACCAATATTCGCGGTTCTCAGGTCTACTACGCCGGTTTTGACGCAGGAAGCTGGGTTTCGAGGCCGAGCCTCTGCATGAATATGCGTAGCGCCAGCAATCCGAACTCCTACCAAGACGGCGCGACCATTGTTCAGCATCCTCGTATGGGCAACTGGCTTGACGCCCTCCCCGGCAACGGCGCTTTCACGACGGTTATGCCGCCTAATTCCCCAACCTGCTATAAGTACAACCAGGAACAGGGCCAAGTCATGCTCCTGCCTCCTTCGAGCTTCCACAGCGGCGGCGTCAACTGCGGTATGCTTGACGGTTCTGTTAAGTTCGTTTCCGATACGGTCGATACCAACGGACTTGCCGATATTAAGACTGGTACTAGCCTCACCGGCAAGAGCCCGCTCGGCGTCTGGGGCGCGATGGGATCTCCGAACGGCGGCGAAACGGTCTCGCTCTGATTTCTTTGAAACTTGCTAGTTTCCCGCCATTTGGCGTCAAGATCATTTAATAATTCTGGGAGCGCGGCGAAACAAATGTGTTGCGCCGCGCCCTTTTTATTTCGTCCTTTTTAAACTTGAGGACGTTTGGTTCGAACAGAAGAAAGATTTAAAAATGAAAAAATACCTCCTCTTAATTTTGTGCGTTTTAGCGTCTGTCGCAAGCTTTGGTTGCAAAGATAAGTCTCGTCCTGCCGATCTTCCCGAAGATATGAGTCCTTGTTTCGTGACGATTACTCAAGATGGTCAACCTCTTGAAGGCGCCACCGTCAACTTTGAATACACGACTCCCGTTAAGTATACGACGAGCGGTATTACCGACGCGAAGGGCGTCGCTCAGATGTGCACTTACGGTTATGGCGGCGCTCAGATTGGAACCGCTAAAGTCGTCGTGTCTAAGTTGGTCACCGAAGGTTTGGTCGAGGCGGTCGACGAGGGTGAAGAGAGCTCGATGGGCTCCGATTTCTACGTTGTCGACTTGAAATACGGTTCTGTTGACACGACCGATCTTGAAGTTACCGTCGATAGCAAAGAATGCAAGGTGACGTTTGAAGTTGGTCCAGCCGTTCATGAGCCTGCTGGAAAAGGTTGAGTCTGATTGACGAATCAATCTTCGTTAGATAGAAAAAGACGTCCGTCGAAAAACGGACGTCTTTTTTTGAGTTCTCTTTTTTTCGCGAGATCATTCTTCGTCAAAGAGTTCGTCCAAATCTTCCCCTTCGTCTTGCACGTTCTGTTGCTTCGTGAGAGTATCGCGAAGAACGTCGCCGCAGACTCCGAAGAATTCAGGAGTGAGAACCAATTGGCAGGTTATCGCGTCGTCTTGATAGGATCTAGTGACGAGAGTGCGAACGTTCTCCGCTTTCGCCAGCTTGTCTACGATTTGCATGAGAATCGGATTAACCGAATCATTGTCTTTGAGCAAACTTTGGGCCAACTTAGCGATTTGAACGTAATCGATCGTCACTGCGTTTTGACTCTTTTCTTGCGTTTTGGACGCGGCGGCGATTCGCTTGAACTCCGCGTCGGCGTTTTCCGAATCGATTCCCAAGATGAAGAGCGCCGAGTCTGAACTAACGCCAAGCTTTGCCGCGAGATCTTTGTCTTTAGGAAGAGGGAAGTTGGGGGTCTTCACAATCTCGTCAAGAGAAATTTTGAAAGTTGCGACTTCGAAGCCTTCGATTTCTTCGCTTGTTAAACCCTTGGAGATCTTCTCGTCTTTTTTCGCGATTTCTTCGATAAGTTGTTTAACGCATTCTTTCACGTTTTCGGGATCGGCGCAGTTCGTTCCGCAGACGATCGTCAGAGGTTCGTTCGTTATCGCAAACGCTCTGTCGAAGTTAGAAGTTTTGATTTGGGCGATAAGAGCTTGTTCGAAGAGAGCGGCGATTTTAACGGCGACTTCATGTTCGGTCGGCCTGTCGGCTAAAGCGTCAAGACCTTGATTGATGTTATTGTGAATGATCGTCGCGACGTTGTCTAAATCGAATCCCTGAGGTCTGTATTCTTCGCCAGATTCAATGTTGGCAATGAGGGTGTTGGGCGCGGTCGCGATCGAATTCCAGCGAGTCGTGACGTCGGCGTTCTTCTGAAGATGTTCGGCGATCGGAGAGCCGGGAACGACGTTGCATTTGAAAGTGGAAACAAGGGAGGACTCGGGGGAAACCGAGAGAGAATACTGCAAAGATTGAATCGAATTCAGAAGGTCTGAAAAGTTCGCGAGGGAGTTTTCAATCGTCTTAACTTTATTCTCGTCGTCGGTGATGCTTTCCGCTAATTTCTGGCGGACGAGGGAAGAGACGGCTTCGACAAGCTCTTTGGGAAGAACGTCTAGATTGGCGTTGATCGTCAACAAGACGCCTTTTCCCTTTTGAATTGAATCAAGGTATGCGTTTTGCGGGATCGCCTTAACCTTTTCCGCAAATTTACTTGAGGTGACAACGAAAAGATCGTCGACGAGGAATCCGGCGTTTGGAATCGACTCCTTGGGGAGTTTATTGTTGGCAATGTTCCCGACGAAGGACGCGAGCGCCGCGTTCAAGACGTCGCTGTTATTCTTTTCGACGTCCTTGATGGGGAAGAAGAGGAAGGGGAAGACCGTGTTGTCGTCCGTCGCCACGACGATCCCAATGGGACGCGACGGGTCAAGTACGTCAAAGCAACCGCGAGACTTCGCTAAAAGCCGGATTCCCTCAACGAATCCGTTATACTTCATCGCGTTGCCGATTCTGTCTGCGCCCGTGAAGACGGAGTCGACGCTTGGACAGGCGACTGTCGCGACGATTTTAGACGTCGACTCGTCGGCGCGCGCGAGCGTCGCGTTGAAGAGGAAGAGAGACGTCGTTAGGAGCGTCGCCATGAACGCTGACGCCGCTTTCTTTTTGAGTGAAAGACTGAAACTCATTTGTTTTCTCCTTTTGAAAAGATGGGTTTACCCCCTGGCTTCAATTCGTACGAAAGACCTCGTCTGACATTTCGTTTTAAAGTTTCTAAGATCTTAATTCTGAAAAGATTTCGCCGTCGTTGAGAGCCCTGGGACAAACGATCTTGCCTATTTACTCGATTTAAGGTAGCTTTAATCGATTGTTACGGTTAAATGACGGACGTCATCCCGTTTTGCTACATAAAATTCTTTCATTTTTTGGGACACATGGCTTCTTCAAAGAATAATACAAATAAAGAGAAGAACTCTATTCCTGAGAAACCGCATGTAGGAGAACAGGAAGAAAAGTATCTTGGAGGAGCTTTAGAGCGTCTTCTTGGGACGAACGTCAACGTTAAACTGAAGCGATTTGGCGCCAACGCAGCCATTCAAGATTTTGCAGACGAATGGATGAACGTCGTTCCTTTTGAGATCTTGGGGGTTGAAGAAACTCTAGTTTTTCAAAAAGACGAAAAGGAAGCGTTCGTCGTTGTCGCTCCAACGACGACGCTTCTCCTGTATTTGGACGCGTACTTGGGGCTGGATATTGAGGAACTCTGTTCGGATGATTCTTTGTGGAGCGCTTTTTCGCAGGAATTGAGTTCACGCGCCGCCATGACGGCAGAGGAGCGCATGGCGTTTGAAGTTGCCGCGCCTAGTCTCGGATTACTTAATCCAGCCTGGGGAAAAGATGCTGGAGATCGATTCGACGAGAAGAATCTTGAATGGAAGACGACCTTTTCCGAGAATGAGTTGGCGAACGTCGTGGAGTCTCTCAACGGCGTTTCTATACGATGGTCAATCTATTCCTTCGATCTATCTGGTCGATCTTTTTATTTTTCCCTAATCTACCCGGCTTCGAGTTCCCGAGCGTTCGATAACGAGAAGGAAAAAGGGGGGGAAAGCCGTACTCTACAAGGGATCGATATTGATCGAGAAGATCGCGTTAAAAAGGTTTGCATACGCATTGCCGAAGGCGCCGTCGCCGAAGACGCTTTGCGAAATCTCAAGCCGGGGGACGTTTTGACGACAGACGCGCCCGCGGATAAACTTTTCGAGGCGATTGTCGATGGAAAAGTCGCGTTTTTGGTCAAAGCGGGCTTGTTTCAAGGAACCCCCGCCGTTCAGGTTAAGGAGATTCTCGAAGAAGGCGCTCAGGGGAAAGATTGAATTGTTCTTTTTTCGAGAAAAGACCCTTTACAAAGCGCAGTCAGCGTGTAACATATTGGCATCCTAAGCAACTTAAATGTTGCAGGTAATGGCTGAATAGCTCAGTCGGTTAGAGCGACGGCTTCATAAGCCGTAGGTCACAGGTTCAAGTCCAGTTTCAGCCACTAAACGCAAAGTAAATAAATACAACGATTTACAACGCGTTGCTACTTGCTCTTGTTCTTTCTCTTGTCTGTCCGCTTTTACAACATGTTGTTTCAATAAGCAACAAAAAAGACAACTAGACGAAAAGGAGAAAGACTTGAAAATCCCTATACTGCAACAT
>CAVGEG010000010.1:0-19928 GCA_963628165.1 Paratractidigestivibacter sp.
CTTTAAACGATTGAGCTTTCCCACCGATATAGAGAGCGGCTCCAGCATTTAAAACGACGGCGTCTCGCTTCGCTCCCTTTTCACCCGACAAAATCCTTCGCGTTATCAGTGCGTTAACTTCAGGGGAATCTCCGCGCAAAGAATCTTTCTCGTCCTTTGCAATTCCAAAGTCCTCGGGCTCTATCGTATATTGCTCCAGCATGTCGCTGGTAAATTCGCAAACAGTCGTCGGAGCTCCGATTGAGATTTCATCCAAGCCGTCCACTCCATAAACGACCATGCCTCTTCGGACTCCCATTTTTCTCAGAACTTTCGCCATGGGTTGCAGAAGATCAGGAGAATAAACGCCCAGCAACTGGAACGAAGGCTTAGCCGGATTTGTTAGCGGTCCGAGAACGTTAAACACGGTTCTAAACCCAAGTTCTTTACGAATTCCACCGACGTTTTTCATCGACGAATGATATAGTTGCGCGAAGAAGAAGCAAAAACCGACTTCTTCCAGTAGCTTAGAACACTTCTCCGGCGGAAGTACGATATTAGCTCCCAAGGCTTCTAAGCAATCAGCGGCGCCGCATTTTGAAGAAGCGGCGCGATTACCATGCTTGGCAATTTTAACGCCGCCGGCAGCGACAACAAAGGCCGACGTCGTGGAGATATTGAAGGAATTGGAATGATCCCCTCCCGTTCCTACAATCTCTAAAACGTCAAAATCAAGTTTCATTGGCAACGCGTGTTCACGCATCGACGTGGCAAATCCTAGAATTTCATCGTCCGTCTCAATAACTTGATTTTTCGTTGCAAGAGCCGTTAAAAACGCGGAATTCAGGATCGGCGTGCTTTGACCGCTCATAATTTCATTCATGGCGGCATATGATTCTTGATAACTCAGATCTTTTCGCTGTACAAGTTTATGGATCACGTCTCTAATCATTTCAAAAGTCCTTTAATAGCTAAGAAATTTTGAAGAATAATCCGACCGTCGGGAGTAAGAATCGATTCTGGATGAAACTGAACGCCATAAACGGGATACTTTTGGTGCTCTACCGCCATAATCTCATTGGAATCAACAGTCGAAGCAATAATCTTTAAAGAATCGTTCATGGAACTTCTATCTGCCGCTAACGAATGATATCTGGCCACCAAAGCCTCTTCAGGCATCCCTTGAAAAATAGGCGAGGTCAAATCGAATTGCGCCATCGATTGTTTTCCATGCATCATACGTTCAGCATAGCCTACGTGCGCGCCAAACGCTGTGCAAATTGCTTGATGACCTAAACAAACCCCCAAGATAGGAGTTGTCTCCGCCATTTGCTTCACAACCACGATCGAAATACCAGCCTCTTCAGGCCTGCCAGGGCCTGGAGAAATCACTATGTGCGAAGGAGCTAAGGCTACAACTTCAGCCACCGTCAGTTCGTCGTTACGCACAACTTTTATATCAGGAGAAATCTCTCCAATTAATTGGTACAGGTTGTACGAAAAACTATCATAATTATCAATTAGAAGTATCATCGTTCAGCTCCTCTGCCCTTTTCAACGCTAGTACAACAGCCGCCGCTTTATTTATACATTCTTGATATTCCTTCTCAGGAACAGAGTCAGCGACAATACCAGCTCCACTTCTCACATAAACCGTGTTCGATTTCCGGTAAGCGATACGTATGGCAATGCAACTGTCAAGATTTCCAGAGAAATCAATATAGCCGATCGCACCGCCATAGACGCCGCGCTGATTACCTTCCAATTCCCCAATTAATTGGCAAGCTCTAATCTTGGGAGCGCCCGACAAGGTTCCGGCAGGAAGCACGGCTGATATCGCATCAAGAGCGTCGCATTCCTCTCGTATTGCGCCTCTAACGGTTGAACCGATGTGCATCACATGGGAATATCGCGTTACCATTCGTAGCTTTTCAACTTTCACCGTACCAAAACGACTAATCTTACCGAGATCGTTACGACCTAAATCGACTAACATGTTATGCTCGGCAAGTTCCTTCTCGTCGGCAAGCAACTCGCGTTCGAGTTCCAAATCCTTCTCTTCGGTCGTTCCCCTAGGTCTAGTTCCCGCTAATGGAAAGGTATGAAGAACGCCCTCTTGCAATTTAACGAGGGTTTCCGGAGAAGCGCCAGCCATCTCTATGTCTGTTCCATAGAAATAGAACATGTAGGGAGAGGGATTAATTGTCCTCAGAATTCTATATGTATTTAATAAAGAGCCCTGAAAAGGAGCGCTTATGCGGTTAGACAATACAATTTGGAAAATATCTCCTTCGCGAATATATTCCTTAGCGCGTTCCACCATTTGACAATATTGTTGTTTATCAAAAAGATACGAAGGAGAACCGGTAAGTTTACTCACGGGCTCTTTTTTCTTATCGCCATTTTTGAGCAAGTCGGCAAGCTGTTCTAATTCTAGGACTCCGCGTTTATATTCAGTGTCCATTTCCTTCAGCTTAATATTGACGATTAAAAATATTTTTTGAGTGTAGTTGTCAAAGGCTATAACTTTATCAAAGAGCATCAAATCAGCTTCTTTGAAGTGTTCGTCATCTTGAAACTTCATGCGAACAGATGGTTCGCTATAACCGAGATAATCATAAGAGAAGTATCCGACCAAGCCGCCGGTAAAAGTTGGGAGGCCTTGAATCTTAGGGCTACGATATCCCTTTAGGATTTGTCGAATGTAATCAGAAGGATTTTTCGTTTCGATCCTTACATTATTAATAAGAACAGAATCCCCGTCGCACACAAGTTCCATTTTCGGATCAAAGCCCAAAAAGGTATACCGTCCCCAATTCGCCGTATCTAAAACAGACTCGAGGAGAAAACAATGAGTAGAAACGTTCTTTAATTTTCTTAAAACTTCGATAGGCGTATAGGCGTCGGAAAGAAGCTGGCAACTTAACGGGATAACGTCGTATTTTCCAGACTCCGCATACTGTTGAACATCAGCTAAAGAAGGCGTTATTTTCATGGATTCCTCACATATTCTACTGTCAAGGAAACCATAAAAAAGTCCTTGACAATCTAAAATAATTTGTCAAGGACGAATATCAAAATCCGCGGTGCCACCTTGATTTGCAGACCCCATCGTAAGATCCACACACTTAACGTACCATCATACGCGAGGCTTTGATAACGGAGGCCTAATCTCCGGCTCACATACTCTGTAAAAACATTTCTGATCACCCTCAGGAGTCCATTCGGTAAAGCCTATTCCGTCGCGATTCCAGCATCCGCAACTCTCTCTAGGAAATCAACTAAACTTACTCACTCTCCCTCAACGGTTTTCCGTATTCTAATCAGGGTCGCTTCAAAGTCAATAGCGCGACTCTAAAAAATCATTCCGGAACGACTTTTGTACAACCAAGTAATACGTAAGATCCCGACTTATCTTTCTCGATAGAGGCTTCAGGCAATCCTGTTTCACGCGCCAAAATTTCCAAAACTTTTGGATAGCAAAATCCCCCCTGACACCTCCCTGCGCCAGGACGACATCGTCTCTTAACGCCGTCTAAAGTGCGAGCGCCCAAGGGACGACGAATAGCCTCGACGATTTCTCCTTCGGTGACCTGTTCACATCGACATACAACGCGTCCAAATAACGGGTCTTTTGCGATTACTTCCACTTTCTCGACATCGGATAGAGCGCTAAAGCGGATAACTTCCCTGTTTGGAATAAAGACCTTTTTCTCATGCAAATCCAGACCGCTGTTCGCGAGTAAATCGACCGCGTAGTTCGCAATAGCGGGAGCGGAGGTTAGCCCAGGAGACTTAATTCCCGCTAAGTTAATCAGGCCGGAGACGTCTGGATCTACCTCGATAATAAAATCCTTCCCATCCGGTAATGCTCGTAGACCGGCAAAGTTCCTTATGGAGTCGCTAAAATCAACTTTGTCGCTCAGCAACCTTGAAGTTTGTTTGACAAAATCCAAACCTTGTCTTGTCGTCGAAAAATCATCTTTGTCGTTTCCATCTTGAGCGTCAGGACCAACAAGAAGATTTCCATGCACTGTTGGAGAAATCAAGACGCCCTTCCCCAATTTTGAAGGGCACATGAAGATCGTTCGATCTACGAGATTCCCCTGCTTTTTATCAAGGATATAGTACTCGCCTTTTCGAGGCGTCACAGTGAAACGTTTTTTCCCGATAAGGCCTTGAACAAAATCGGAATATATGCCGGCGGCATTTACTAAAAATCTCGCCTTAACGCACTTCCCATTTCGAAGTCCAATCTCAAAAAAGCCGTCTTTGTTCTTGTCTTCTAAAATTTCCCCCTCTGTTCCGCGCTTTTGAATGGAGACCACTTCAGAATTAAGCAGAACCTCTCCTCCATTGACGGCGCCATTCTCCGCCAACGCCGTTGTAAACTCATACGAGTCGACAATTCCCCCCGTGGGAGCAAGGAGAGCGCCGCAAATGTCGTCTTTCAGGTTCGGTTCCAAATTCTTTACAGCTTGCGCAGATACTATTTCAAGCCCTTCAACGTTATTTTTAACGCCGTTCTCATACAACTTTTCTAGATGACTTAAATCAGCTTCCGTCAAAGCAACAATCATGGAGCCGTTTGCTCGAAAAGGAACAGAAAGATCTTGGCACAACTTGGGATAAATCCGATTTCCCTCAACGTTGAAACGCGCCATAAAGGAGCCGGTCGGAGGATCGTATCCTGCATGAACAATCGCGGAATTAGCGCGCGATGAACCTAACGCGACGTCGTTTTCTTTCTCAATAAGGAGCGTTGAAAGTTGGTACCTACTAAGTTCTCGAAAGAGCGCGGAACCAACAACTCCTGCGCCAATGATTACAACGTCATATAACATAAAATATTCCCCTCAGTCAAAAGACTGCAAAAGTTTTATATTCTTTAACCTACTCAGGATTACCGCTCCGATATGCTTCGACCTTACACTTCATGCGTTTACCCTCCACTCCAAAATGATCTAGAGGCAACGATGGGAAATTAGGTTTCACGAGCTCACACTCAGGATTAAACCGATAATCTCCATTTGCCGCGTCGATAAAAAGATCGTCGGTATCATGAGGGACGACGTTATTGTCATTCATCTTGAGCAACGGCCTGGCAATCTTCTCAACGCTTGCCCCCTGCCATTGTCCTTGATTATTCACGTCCCAAGTACCGCCGACGCATACGTTTCCGCATACCTCGTTTCCCTCTGGTAAACCGGCCCTGTCTTTGTTGTCTAAAATGTGCGCCAGCTCCGGGTATTTAGCCGAATACGGCGGTTTATTATACGCGATTCCAGAAAGAGTTCCCTTTTCGTCGTATTCTTCAATCCATCCGTTCACATGATCCTTGGCCCAACCAACGCCTCTGGCGTCAATATGTAAAGCAGGAAAACAGTCGACAAAAACGTTTCCGTTAATTTTACAATCGCGTCCGCCGCCAATGAAAGCGGCGCGCGTTACACGTACAAAGAGGTTGTTTAACATTTCGGCTGACGAGAACATATCGTCGAGATAAATACCGACGCATCCGTGGTTATTCAAGCCTTGAATATCATGCAAATAATTGTAGCGTAAGACATTGCCACGCATGGTCCAATTGCGCCCTGTGTACACCGCTCCAGCGTCGTTTGACTCTGAACAAACATTGGAAATTTCATTGAATTCCAAAAGGTTATCGTTGCCGCTAAAGCCAATTCCCATATGAGGCGCGTTCTCTATCACATTATGCGCCGCGTAATTGCCAACGCCTTCGATCATAATGCCCGGTTCGTATACGCGCTTAAAAAGCGCATAGTCATGTATGTAGTTGTTGACGACGCGGTTACCGCTTTCCGCCAGGGTAATGCGATCTCCCCCTGAAACACGAACGCCGCTCGCGCCAAGATACCATAGTTCACATTGATTGATCGTGAGCCGACATCCCTGCAAAGCGATACCGGAACCTCCGACGTCATAAATATCGCAATTCTCTATCGTGACGTTGTCTAAATTACTCCCCGTTATCGCCGTTTCCTGTGCGCCGATCAGTCGGAAGCCGGACCACTCAAAATGTGAAGCGCCATTGATTTGCAAAATATGAGGAACATATGTCAGCAAGAAATCTTCGAGATTCCAGGATTCTGTCGTCGGATAAAAATAAAGTCGATACGAATCCCTGTCTATGTAATACTCGCCAGGTCGATCAAGTTCAACAAGGGAATTGAAAAGATAAAACCACTGACCTGTTCTATATCCGTACGAATGATAAGGCGATCGTAGGGATATGAGCTTTTCAGATTTATCGATTGACTCGACCGAATGCTTTTGCTCGCTCCAATCCCAAAACCAATACCCATGCGCCCAGAGATCTTTTTCCCCGACGCTACGTTCAACATCTAAATCGTTATACTTAATCTTCCCTTCAACAATTCCCTTTGTCCCGCGGATGTTGACTTCATGCACATCCTTATCAGACAGACCTGCAATTTCGATGAACCCCTCGTTTGGATATCTGGCGAGGGTCATCGGTTTACCTTGAAAGAAAAGCGTCGGCCCAGCGACGGGAGTTCCCAATGATTCCATTCCAAGATTGCGTAGATCTAGGCACAGAATTTTATCATAAAGCCGAGGTTGTATTTGGGACGGAAGCTGAAAGTTCGCCTCAGACGCTTTGACGACGTTTTTGACATAGCGTCCAGCGTTGATTGTAACAGCTCCCTCATGTCTTGCGCGCCATATCGTGGGGCAGTTCTCAGAAGCCCCGCCGTCTTGTTCGTCAAAGGTCAGCGGTTCGTCTAGTTCATAATAACCGTCTAAGACCTCGATGATAACGGCGATCGGTTCTTTCTGGCGATTACGAAAATCCCGCGCTACGTCGCGCGCGCGCTCTAATGTAGCAAACGGGCCGTCTGTAGCCGTTGAGTTTGGAACATCAATAGAGCCGGACCAATTGTCGTTTCCCGAATTAGAAACATAGAAAATTTTTTCGTGATCCTCAGCGGCAAATGATTTCGTACAATCTCCTATTCCCTTGAGCAACATGATGATCACGAGCCCAACAACAGTCCAAGCAATTCCAGAAAACTTTTTAAAACTCATTTTTTCGCCCGTTATTAACGTATGACTATGACTAAAGAACCCCGGATTACTATCCAACACGCTACGATTATTATACACAAAAGGAGTCAGAAAAACAGTTTTTTTGAACCGAGAAAAGAAACGCTCCTAAAGAAAAAACCGAGAGGACGTCTCGGTTTTCTAGAACATTAATCTTTCATTACGCAATTCGATCGCCTAGTTGAGGAGGCCTCGTAAAGATCCTTATGGATCGCATAGCCATCACAAGATCACGCGTTGATTTTGGTCTATCTTGAGGACGTTTAGCCATCATCTGACACAATAAGGCGGAGAATTCCTCTGTCACATACTTATTTCGAGCTCTTATCATTGGCGTCGAAGCGGAAATATGCTTTGACAAAAGATCGTTCATGGACTCGCCTGTAAACGTCGGCCTTGCCGCCAGCATTTCAAAGAAAGAACACCCGAGACTATAAATATCGGAACGTCCGTCAAGAGGAGCCCCCAGAATCTGTTCAGGAGACATGTAACTGGGAGTTCCCTGAGGAACGGACTTAATCTTAAGCAACTTTGATAAGGGGCTGGGCTTAATGGGTTTACATAAGGCAAAATCAATAAGCCTTACGCCCTTTTCCTCAGAAAAGAGGAAATTGTCAGGTTTAATATCTCGATGGATCCAACCTGCTTCGTGGAGAACCGCCAAGGCTTCCAACATTTGCGGGATCATTTTGGATAATAGAACGCAGTAATTCTCATATCCTTTATGGAGAATTTGCTTTATGTTTGGAGCAGAAAACCATTCCATCGCAAGGTATGGAGTTTTGTTATGCCATCCAAAATCAAAGATGTCTATTATCCTTTCGTTATGCAACTTAGAACCGACAGAATACTCCCATTTGAGCATCTGCACCTGCTTACGGTCGCGACTCGCGCTCTGGAACAACGTCTTCAAGCCTACGTATCGCCTAACGCGATCGTCGTAGGCCTGCCACGTTCTACTGTTTTGGCCAGTATAAACGATATTTAAAAGACGATACGGCCCGATGTGCATAACCTGAGTAGATCCCATTTATTTCCTTTCGTGTATTTGCATAGGGTTAATGGCATACGCGCCGAATCAGCTGAAACCTCTTCTTGTCAGGAAGGTAGCGAAACCTACAAAGTAAGCTCAGTAATTGAAGCGACTTTAATCGACCAAACGGGAAACCACCAAGCAGGCGTTATGACCTCCAAACCCAAAGCTATTCGAAACGGTGTTATTAATTTTCCGCTCTTTCGCAACAAGAGGCGTGAAATCTAGATCACATTTAGGATCAGGATTTTCAAGGTTAAGGGTTGGAGGAATAACGGAATCCCTCATTGCCAGCAGAGAGAAAATCAACTCGACTCCACCGCTTCCGCCCAGCAAATGACCGATAGAACTTTTCGTGCTCGAAACCGACACCTCATAGGCCGATTCTCCCAAAGCCCTCTTGATCGCGCCAACCTCGGCAATATCGCCTAGAGTTGTCGCAGTACCATGCGCGTTGATGTAATCGACGTCTTCGGGCAAAATACCGGCTGAACGAATCGCGGTCGCGAGAGCATATCCGGCATACATACCTTCGGAGTCGGGCTGCGTGATGTGCGAAGCGTCAGTAGAAGCGCCGTATCCCTTGAATTCGCCCAAGATATTGGCGCCGCGCTTTTTCGCGTGCTCAAGCTCTTCGAAAATAAGGATTCCCGCGCCCTCGCCAAGAACGAATCCGTCGCGAAGCGCGTCGAAAGGTCTACTCGCTTTCTCGGGCTCGTCATTATGCTCCGAAAGCGCATGCATGGCGCCAAAACCAGCCAATCCCAGTCGTGAAACGGCCGCCTCGGTTCCACCGGTTATGACGATGTCGGCTTCGCCGTCTCGAATCAATTTATACGCGTCGATCATCGCGTTATTGGCGCTTGCGCAAGCCGTGGAAACGCCAAAAGAAACGCCGTGTAGACCATACCGAATCGCCAGGTGACTACTGGCGGCGTTTAACATAATTTTGGGAATCGTAAAAGGAGACACGCGAGACGATCCGTTATTCATCAACTTATCGTCTTGACGTTCGATTTCGGCCAACCCCCCAACGCCACATCCTACGACGCACGCGCAACGGAAGGGATCTTCTTTCTCAAAATCTATTCCTGAATTGTTGACAGCATGAATACCCGCGACATACGCAAACTGCGCAAACCGTTCAATCTTCTTGACTTCCTTATGCTCAATATAAGGTTCGGGAGAAAAATCAAGGCATTGTCCCGCAATCTTTGAACGGAAAATCGACCGCGCAGGATCGGTAAGCAACGTGACCCCGCTATCTCCGCGGATCAATCTTTGCCAGACTTGCTCCAAGTTTGTTCCAAGGGGGGTGACAAGCCCCATGCCAGTTATAACTACGCGCTTTTTCATGACGTCCAACAACATAAAAGCTAACAAACAGTAAGCCCCTTCCTTCTGAGCTATCCGCGCAAAAGAAAGGGATTCACAAACTTAACAACGAGGATGAGCCATTTCTCATTCATTCTCTTCAAGAACGGAGCAAATCTGCTTAACCACGTCGTCGACGGTGGTGATTTCGCTCAACTTCTCTTCGTCGATGTTGATGTCGAAGTTTTCTTCAAACGCAATCATCAGTTCGGCAAGATCCAAGGAGTCGGCGCCAAGATCATTGGCGATATCGCTACTACCATTGATAGCTTCGGGTTTCTGACCAAGCTGTTCCGCGATGATCTCGATGACCTTTTCCTTAATTTTTTCCTGTTCAATAGCCATATTATCCCTTTCAAAAATATAAATTCAACGTTTTTAGGCAACAACTCCCACGTTATTTGAAAAAACGTTTACTTTGCCGCCCTGTAAAACAATCGACAATTAAATCACATGATGAGACCGCCGTCGACGGTTAAAACCTGCCCCGTCACGTAGGAGGAACTGGGACTGGCAAAGAAGAGCACAGCGTTCGCAATGTCTTCAGGAAGCCCAATTCTTCCAACAGGAATGCGATCTTTAATTCCTTGAATATACATCGGTTCAAGGACAGAAGTCATATCGGTGTCGACAAATCCCGGGCAAATTGCGTTTGCAGTAATATTACGGTTGCCGAGTTCCTTGGAGATTGTACGAGTAAATCCAATCACGCCAGCCTTAGAAGCCGAATAGTTAGCCTGGCCTCTGTTGCCAATAAGACCGCTGATGCTGGAAATATTAATAATGCGTCCCCATTTGCTCTTACGCATCGACTCAACAAACGCGCGTGTAATCAAGAACGTGCCGCGCAAGTTGACATTAATCACATCGTCCCACATTTCGTCGGTAATACGACGAACGAGCATATCGCGAGTTACACCCGCGTTGTTAACGACGATGTCAACATTGCCATAATCCGCCAAAATTGCCTTAGAGGTTTCGCTAACAACGTTAGAGTCCGCAACGTTGCAGATATAAGCCTTCGCATTGCCCCCCTTCGAGACGATTTCCTCAACCGACGCGTTGAGCTTAGCTTCATTCGTCCCAATACAAGCAACGGTTGCGCCTGCGTCAGACAAAGCCTTCGCGATTCCGAACCCAATTCCCCTAGTCGCTCCAGTTACAACGGCAACCTTACCAGCTAAATCAACCTTAATCATCAGAAACACCCATTAAAAACAAAGTAAAGGATACACAAGACGCTCAATTTATCGATACTTTGCGATCGATACGTTTCATCAAACCGCGCAAAACCCGTCCTGGACCGATTTCATAGATTGAATCGACGCCATCCGCCAACAACCGTCTCATCGCGTCTTCCCAAAGCACAGGAGACGAAATCTGTCGAATTAAGATCTGCTTTACGTCCTCTGGATTGTCGTGATATTCCGAATCGACGCCGCTGATGTACTTAATCCTAGGAGGAGTAAGTTTCAAATTCTCGATAACGCTCCTCATTTTCTCCACAGCAGACCCCATAATCGGAGAGTGAAAAGCTCCGGCGACAGCCAATGGAACAATCTTAATTGCGTTAGCCTCAGCGGCAAGTTCCGCTATTTTTTCGCAAGCCGCTCTTTCGCCCGAAACGACGTAATTTTTAGGGCACAAGTAGTTTGCAATCTGAACCAGTCCGGCGGAACTAGCTTTCTCACACAGTTCCTCCACGACCTCTAACGGCAAACCAATAATGCTCACCATGCCGCTCGACACGGAATCGGACGCTTCTTGCATCGCTAGCCCACGGAGACGAACAAGCTTCAAACCGTCTTCAAAAGCCAAAGTACCCGCAAATACGAGAGCGGTGTATTCCCCTAAACTCAAACCTGTCGTAGCGGCGCACTCGTTTACAACGTCGGGAGACGTTTCTTTCAACGCTTCCAAAGCTGCTAGACTAGTTAAAAACAAAGCAGGCTGACTCTCCGCAGTCGTATCAAGTTTTTCGGCAGGACCTTCAAAACAGATCTTCGTAAGATCATATCCTAAGATTTGATTTGCCTGCGCATACATCTCGCGAACGCGAACAGAAGCCTCGTAAGCCTCCTTGCCCATTCCAACAGTTTGCGCCCCTTGTCCGGGAAATAAAAAAGCTATCTTACCCAAAGCCACACCTTTCTACTAACCAAGCGACGCAACTCTGCAACGACCTCATCTAAGGTTATCGCAAAGATCGACGTCGAATAAAATGAAGTGGGGGGATTTTGAATCCCCCCACTTCAAGCTGACGAATTGTCGACTTGTGAACATCACTCTTCGCTTGTAGCCGCGACAACTTCGCGTCGTCCATAGTAACCGCAATTGACGCAAACAGTGTGCGACTGAATCATCTTCTTGCAATTTGGACAAGCGACTGTCTGAACGGGTTTCTTAAAATCGTGAGCACGACGAGCGCCTGTTTTAGCGTTACTTTGCTTTCTCTTCGGAACTGCCATTTTGAACCTACCTAATTTCTATAATAGTCGAATCGCGCGCCTCATCGATTGCCTACACACAATCGTCGTATGCATCAACTTTTCTTAGTAGCCAAGCGCGATCTACTCAGCCATTCCTGCCTTCGAGCGGCTCCGGAAAAAGCTGTCTAAAACTCGATAATATGATAATTCAAAAAGGCGGTTTCGTCAACAGATTTCAAGTTAAAAAGGTTAAAATTTAAAAAACCCGCTACGATCTCGCAATGAAATGGGGGAAGAATATCAAAACCTAAAAAGGTTCGAATCCTCTAACGACTAATCGCTAAAATAACGATAAAGCGCATTTTCTACAGGAGGATCTACTCTTCAAAATTCTATTCTCTACGTCCAAGGGATCATTGCGTGACATAATAACAAAAATTGTCATTTTGTCAACCTCGATGACCTCTTCTCATTGAATAGTTGACAAAAAGCACGCTGAGTTGTAAAATTACCACAGTTAAAAAGCGTGGACTTATTTGTCCATATTGAACGCTTAGTAAATAAATAAGGGGAGAAATAATGCAACGACGCGATTTCTTTAAAACTGCAGGCGCTTTAACCGTAACGGGTTTGTCCGTTTCCATGGGAACGGATCTTCATGCTAAAGACAATGTTGATTACAACAAGACTATATACGCGGGCAAGACTGGTCGTCCTATTCCTCAGTGGGGCGACGAACAAGTTGAACACCTGACCTCCTACTATCCCGACTTTGCTGACAAAAACCTTTGGATTCGTAAAGATAATCAACTGATTGCCGCCTATCGCACGGGCTCCAATCAGAAGTATCCTTATATTTATCCTCTCGCTGGCCCGATCTCTCGCGTCTCCGTCACCGCGGAATCGGCGCAACCTTGGCCCCATCACCGTTCCGTTTTCATGGGTATTGACCGTGTCAATGGCGGCAACTATTGGCAAGAAGGTTCGGATCGAGGACAAGTTTTCAGCCAGGATCTTAAACTCGCCAAGGCAACGGAAGACGTGGTTGAATTCACCGACCGTTGCTTGTGGAAGCAACCGTCTAAAGATCCTGACATCGAAGACGAACGTAAATATACGTTGACCTGGAGGTCTTCCGATTACTACACATTGGATCTCGAATTCACGCTAACGATGTTGCAGGACGTCCACATTCAGCAAACCAATCATGGTTTCTTCGGCGTCCGCGTCGACCAGGATTTGGCTCCTACGGGCGGCGGAAACCTGGTAAGTAGCGAAGGCGGAGTCGGTGAAAAGGAAACTTTCTCCAAGCCTGCCAAGTGGATGGCATTCTATGGAAAGAGACGTTTCAATCCCGCCATTACCGAAGGCGTCGCGGTTCTGTGTCCTCCGAAAGAACCTTTCGAGGATTGCCCGTGGTTCACGCGAGATTACGGCAACATCTCCCCCATGCCTTTCCTCTTTAAGAAAGAAGGATTCAGCTGGAGCAAGGGCGAACAACTCAAGGGACATTACCGCATCGTCGTCTTTGCGGGAACCCCTGAAGACGCTAATCTGACGGAACGTTGGAATGAAATCTATGCCTGATTTGTCGAATTCGACATTTGAATGAAAACTATCTACGCCTAGGACTTAGCTGAGTTCTAGGCTAATGTTTTATATTCTCTTGTAAACATTACGGTAACGTCATTGACCCACAATAGAAATATCATCCTAGGGGTAGACCCAGGCCTTCACACGACGGGATATTGCGTCTTAGACATTACAGCAGGACAAACCAAATTGCTCCAAGCAGGAACAGTACATTCGTCAAAGAAAACCTTACAAGGAAGAGTAAAGGATATTTTCGACGGCGTAGTCGAGGTTATTGAGCTTTTTCATCCGACGGTATTAGCTCTCGAACAGGTTTATTCGCATTATCAACGTCCAATGACGGGAATATGGATGGGGCACGCGCGCGGAGTGATTTGTCTGGCCGCTGAACAAGCAAAAATTCCGGTAGTTTCCTACGCGCCAGCCAAAATCAAAAAGACACTGACAGGTTCCGGACGTGCTCAAAAAGATCAGATACAGAGAGCCGTTATGTTCGAACTTAAACTTTCTCAAATTCCAGATCCTCCAGACGTCGCCGACGCAATTGCCATAGCGTTTTGTCACTTCACGGAGGCAAGACAAGCGTCTAAATTCGGAACTCAGTTTGTTTTAGAAGCGGAAAAGATAAAACTCGCATGAAAGGCTTTTACCGCTAAGGATGATCGATTGCTTTACTTTCATTCATGAATAGAAGCTAATTTCACTAGGATAACATCGATGTCTAAAAAAAATCTTGTCGTATGCTTTAGAGCCGCTTCAGTGGAAGAACGGTTAATAGCGCGCATAAATGAAGCATGGGATTCGTGCCTTAATATCATCAACGTTGGTCAATCAGAAGTCGCTTCCGCTCTTCTAGAAGCAGACTATTTTTGCGGTCATGCGAAAGTCCTGGTTGATTGGGAAAAAGTCGTTTCGCTTGGACGTTTAAAGTGGATCCAATCGTCTGCCGCGGGAATGGATTGGTGTCTTGAACCGCCCGTAATCCAGTCTGATATCACGATTACCACGGCGGCGGGCGTTTTATCGGATCAGGTTGCGGAACATGGTCTCTCTTTAATTCTTGCCTGGGGACGTAATTTACGCTCTTTCATCTATGATATGCGCGTCCAAGACAACAACCCTGACTATAGGAAATTTAAACGAAAACCGACCTTTGACCTTGTTGGTAAAACAGTCGGTATTGTTGGATTTGGAGGTGTTGGAAGAAGGTTCTCTGAAGTTGTTGCTCCATTTGCCGGAAAAATCTTAGCGGTGGATCTTTTCCCTGAAAATAAGCCTTCTCAAGTCGACGAATTATGGGGAGTTGATCACATAGATCAACTTTTACATAACTCTGACGTCGTATTTCTCTCTCTTCCCTTGAACGAAGAAACGAGAGGATTCTTCAACAAAAAGAGGCTGTCTATGCTCAAAAAAGGCGCGCTTCTCGCTAATCTAGCGAGGGGATCGCTCGTTCAGACCGACGATTTAATTGAATCTCTCCGCAACGGAAGCCTGGGGGGATACGTTTGCGACGTCACCTCCCCCGAACCGCTACCTCCCGCGTCGCCTCTTTGGGATTTTGAAAATGTGCTCATTACTCCCCACGTCGCCGGACAAATAGGATGGAGATTTGACGACATTTGCGACATATATTGCGAAAACGTTCGACGATTCCGTGCTGGCGAACCTTTGATTAACAATCTATCCCTCCAAGGGAAAAAGTGGGGATTCCCACTGCGCGACGGAAAAACGCCTCTATGGATCGACGTTAAGAAACAATACTCGACACGTCGTCCAATCGTCCGAGAAAAATATGATTTCCAAAACTTTTAAATTTAAAAACCTACCCAAATAAAACGCTAAGGCAAATCGACCCCTCTTGCATCCAACAAGAAGGGTCGATCGTTTTCCATTAGAACAAGATTCTACTCATTTTACGAGATAAAAATCGCTAACCTGTATAGTCATTTCTTCTCCAACTGAATTGCCCCCAATTGAAATTCCAGTTACTTCATTTGGGTCAAATGCTCCTGTATTTCCTCCAAAAGGCGAGAGTTCTAATGATGAAAAAGGAACAAAAATGAGTCGTTCTTCTCCGTCGACAACTCTAATTTCGGGGCCCGTATAATAATAATCCCCTTTGCTATTTTGAGTAAAGAGGCGAATTCTTCCCCCCGGTTTGTTAGAGTCGCCTTTAACGTTGAGGAGAAACCCTCTAAAGTCTGACATACTCTGAGTATCACCTGCTTGTTCGCTCTTCAAAACGTCTTGCAACGAAAGCTTAAACCGCGGATACGCCCATTTATCGCCCTCCCCGAACGTCGCGTGAAATCCCCATTGAGCAGGAGCTGATAAATCCTCTAGAAAAGTGATTTTTCCATTTTGGGAAATATTTTCGGACCAAGAATTGCGATCCGATAAATTCACGGGCACAAGTTCTTCGGCTGAATTTCTTACAACCTCCATGGTGAGAGGAAGAAGTAAATCAAAAGACAGAACAGAATTTTCGCCAACTCTGAAAGTTAAACGAACGGGCTCTTCTATTGAGGTAATCTTTGATAAATCGAGGTGGAATTGGAATTCAGATTTTTCTTTGAAGCGCAAATCAAGAAACGCGGAACTTAACGTTAGAACGTCGGGAATTTCGATCCACGAATCCTCCCTTCGAATCTCCGCCTTCCCAACAAGGGACGCGGACGTATCCTCTTCTTTGAAGGATAGGACAGAAACTTTTCCTTCGTAGGCGTCGTTTGAATCAGGAGTGACTCGATATCCCTTGCTCAAAGGCGCCGCCGTCGCTGGATCATATTCGTATCGCAAAACAAATTCAGAAAAATTCTTATACGAGACTGGATGAACTTCTTTTGCCCTCGTTCTATCCTCGCGAATACGATCAATCTCCTCGACCCTACGCATTTTTAGCGATTCATTTTCAGGTAAGCCGACAAATAAAAAGCCGTCTGAAAAATTATAAGCGCCTCGTTCGTTCTTACCAATCGCTTCTCCCGTTATCCGTTCAACGAACAAAGGATTCAGCGGTAAATTAAGCTCGGCGTCGGCTTCTTTCTTTGCACGATAAATAGCGGCTACGCGTTTGCCCGTACGTTTGTCTTGGAAAATCCACGCTTGGTCAGCCACGTCAAGGTCCCAACAACCGACGCAATCTTTACCGCTTAAAAGAAAAATGGCTCGAGAATAACCGGCAATTGAGCGCATAGGCGACCCGTGCCGATCCGTCATTCCAAAGTTATTATCGTTTTCTTCATAAAAAGCGTAAACAAACGGAAAATAGGCGTCGATCCCCATCGCTTTAGCAATAACGCCTTTTTGTACAATATCAATAGCGCTTTCCAAATCTCGATCTTTATTGGCCCTGTTCGTACCTTTAGGCCAAGGTCGACCACACTCGGTTATCCATATCGGTTTCCACTCCTGCCCGATCTTCGTTAACCAAGCGCAAAACTGAGAACAAACGTTTTGCATTACAGGCGCGTGGCAATATGTGTGAAAAGAAAAAACGTCGCAGGAATCCAGAACCTCGTTGGCTGCAAGACACTCCATAAAAGAATCCTGGTAAGAAGCCAGAACACCGCCGACAATTTTCGTGGAGGGGCTGTGGCGCCCGATTGAAGCCGCAACAGTCTTAACTACTGGAGCATACTGGTCGGCGGGCAAATTACCGCTAAAACTTATATCAGGCTCATTCCAGATTTCAATCGAGTCCCACTTTGAACTCCAATGACTAGCGATAGCGTCCCAACTTTCCGACGTCTTGCATAAATCAAGAGGATACTTTCCCACTCTCCCAGTCCAGTCAGGCGTCGTATGAAAAACCTCTAGCATCGAAACGCCGTATTTCCGGGGCAATTCTCTAACCTGTTCCGAATGATTATCCGCGTCGAAATTGAAAGCGCCTTCGTTCGGCTCAATCCTTCCCCAAGAGATACGTTCCCGATACGTCGTTATCCCCATTCGACTAGCGTTATTTATCAAATCGTCTCTACTGTTTAAATCAGGAACCAACCATGTAAAAGCGGCGTCGATGGCAAAGAAAGGATCCTTTTCTCTCGGAAATTGACGTTCCTCTTCGCCGTTCGCAATTCCGTTGACGAAAGCAGGTTGCGAGGCAATACCAAACGATTGCTCTGATTCCGGGAACTCGACTTCGTAAAACCCCTGGGGTAAAGCGGCTGAAAAACTCAACACGCCACTATTAACAGCGCCTTTTCCCTCTTGGATAAGCTCGCCGTCAGTATTACGTAATTTGAAGGAAACTGTTTCGGCATTTGAAGAAGATGAATTACCTTCTAATGCGCCGTCAGATTTAAAACTAAAAGTAGACGGCGTTTCAGGTTCTATCCAAAATTGAGTTAAATTGGAGGGTATCCAACTTATAACGCTCCACAAGACTAAGTTAAAAAGGTTCAAGGTAACAAACATATCTCCTCCAAGCGTTAAGCTTTCTCATGGCAGTCGTCGCACATTGAGAATCAAATCATTTCCTATCGGGCTCATCTTCATCTGTTTTCACCGATCCGTATTCATAGGAGACGTCAATTTTGCATATATAGTCCTCCTCTCAAAGGAAAGATTAGAAACAGACTTTGAAGAAATAACAAACGCGCCAAAAATCTTTTTTAACAGCACATCCGAACGAAATGGAAAAAAGCAGGCGCGGCAAAACACAACGAATCTATTCGATCAAGAACGCCGTTATGCCCCTCGATCAACGAGTCGAACTCGGAAACCCCGCGATCGCGTTTAATCGCGCTCAAAGTCATATTCCCCGCAAAGCCCATGCTCGCAACAATTGCGCCAGCCATTCCAGCCTTCTGCCAAGAGTCAAAAGGCAAGAAACGAACCAGAGCGATAGCGACGATAACGGTCGTTAAAACGCCGAACGCGAGTCCTTCGTAAGTTCTATTGGAATTAACTTTTGCCGCCACCTTATGTCTCGGAAAAGCGAGAGACCAGAGAAATTGAGAAACGTCGCTCACTTGCGTCAAAACTACAAAAACAAAAAGAAGGGTTACGTTTGCAGGAGTTCTCATCGGATATGGAGATTGCCCCAACGATTTCTCGCGCGAAACGACCTCGCTTTCAACAGACTCCCTGCTATCGCCTTCAATCAAGACGCTTGTTGAATTCGCCTGCGCCGCTAAGTCAGGAGTCGAAATCATCTGCTCAATAGGCTCGATAACTTTACTCTCTAAATTTGCGGCGACAATTCCAGAAACGTCGACTCCGGAATCGTCCCCTCCCTTGGATAGATTCATCGTAAGAATCGCTGGCACAAAGCTCAATGAGTATACGCAGATCAACAAACCGACCTGTAACTTCGCAATTCTCTCCAAATAGAATTTGACGTCGTCGGAAAGAGCCACTATAGCCGGCAGCAAGAGGAAAGCAAGCGAAGGAATCATCGCGGAATAGAAAAAGTACGAATCATACCCTACTACGCGCTGAAACCAGTCAGAATCCACGCCCACCAAAAAAAATTGAAGAGGGGTTAGAACGAAAAAAACCCCTACCAACATTCGATGATCAGCCAATCGTGTCGGCGTTATAGTGACATATTCGCGTAAAGCCCAGAAAGAAACGACTCCAAAAAAGAGAACTGTAAATCCAGTTCCTAACAAAAGAGCGCAAATCAACGAGCTGAACAACAGCCACCAGGCATTAATTCTTGAACGGCAACTCGCCAAAGTCGCAGAATCTACGCTTTTTGGTCGACGTCGTAAAAACTCGACTATAAAGGTCGCAAAAGTTAACAACGTCAAAAAGCCACTGATCAGAATAATACCACGCGAATCCATTGCCTGATTACCTCAAAACGTATGAAGGAAAACCTTATTGAACAGCATAACAAGGTCACTTCGTACGGTTCTTTCGCCACCAACTTCGGAATGAGTCATTCGAACGCGGAATCTCGCGACCGCGTGTCCATGCCCCTAAGTACCAAGGATGCATTGAACGAGGAATCAACGACGAAACACAGGTTCCCAACTTAACCGCCTTCATCATGAGCTTATATCGGAAAGACGTCTGCATAAAAGCGGCGAACCCTTTCCACATGAAGCGATCTAAACACTTTTGGGCAGGAGTTTTAGACGGAGATTCAATTGCTCGCGCGCGCAGTCGAACGAGCTGGTGCGCCAAGTCTATTTTGACGGGACATATCTGAGAACATGCGCCGCACAGGGAAGAAGCGAAAGGCAATTTGCCCGCAACCTTCACGCCAAGAAGTTGCGGAGTCAAGACCGCCCCCAGGGGACCGGGATAAACCCATCCATACGCCCAACCGCCAACTTGGCGATAAACGGGACAATGCGTCATGCAGACGCCGCACCTAATACAACGGAGAACAGCTCTCGTATCAGGAGAAGCCAAGGCGTTAGTTCTTCCATTATCGACGAGAATTACGCGCATATCACGCCCTTCCGTCGGAGCGT
>CAVGEG010000010.1:19938-54282 GCA_963628165.1 Paratractidigestivibacter sp.
AAGATATGAGTGTATGAGGTAAGTTTTTGCCCCGTTCCCATTCTTGGCAACATGTTTAAAAAGAGCGGGAGATACTTAGCGCTCGGCAAAACTTTCTCAATACCGATCAATGCGACATGAATTTTGGGCGCGGAGGTCGAAAGACCAATATTCCCTTCATTTTCCACAAGACACAATGAGCCTGTGTCAGCGACGCCAAAGTTCGCCCCGGAAATCCCCATATCGGCGTTCACGAACTTCTCGCGAAGTTTATCATGAGCAATCTGAGTTAATTTTTCATGCTCAGCGGTATACGGAACGCCAAGTTTTTCCGAAAACTTGCGGCCAATTTCTTCAGCGCTAAGGTGAGTTGCAGGCGTTACGATATGCGTAGGTCTTTGTCCCAGCAACTGGACAATATATTCGCCCAAGTCAGTCTCAAACGCCTGAATACCGACGGAAGCAAACGCTCGGTTCAAAGCAATCTCTTCCGAAACCATCGATTTAGCTTTAACAACTGTACGAACGTTATTCTCCTTGGCTATTTGAAGAACAATTTCATTCGCTTCTTGGGCATTTTGCGCCCAATAAACACGCACGCCCTTTTGGGTAAGATTAGATTCGAACTCTACAAGGATTTCATCCAAGTGAGACAGCGCGTAATTTTTAATTTCTTTAGCAGATTCGCGCCACTGCGACCATTGTTCAATTCCCCAGCATAGCTTCAAGCTATTTTGAGAACTCTGCTCCGCTGTAAGAGCTAAAGAAGGAGACGCATTTCTGTCAGGCTCCGCCAATTCCCGCGTTTTATCTGACCAAAAATCGGCCCCTTGAAGGGGCGTCGAAACACCAGACATTTGTCAAACCCTTGTAAAAAGTTTCTGCTTACCTCAAAAGAACGTAACGAACACACCAAAGCAAACGAAAAAGCTTAAGGAGAAAGTACCATTCTATCGATCAACATGCGTATTGTCACGAAGTCGCGATACTTTGTCAATCACGCCAACAAGCTTTCTTCTAAAACAAAATGTATACAACGTCCAAGAATCCTACCTATTCTATAGACGTTGTTCTTCTATCCGAAAAATCTTTCCCCTCTTTCCTTAGCGGTTCAAATGGAGGACGAATCAGAATCAGGCTCGGAACCTTCGCCCCAAATACCCGTCGTAAAGGGAACAGGTTTCAAAAACATCTCCTCGACAAAGGCCTCTCCCACAGGCGTCCCGATCCAATCCTTCCAAGGCGTATAGAGAGGAGCTGTCAATTCAACGCGTTCTTTAGTTGTAAAATCAACAAAGGACATGTACCGGGAATGAAGAGCTATTGCCCGCTCACGTTCATCTTCAAACTGTTCCCCAAAAGGAATCGTCGAACCATACAACGCGTCTCCCAAAATAGGAAAACCTCTAGTGGCGCATTGAAGACGTATTTGGTGAGTACGCCCCGTTTCTAACTCTATCTCGATCCAAGTAAACTTTTCATATCTTTGCAACACGCGAAAGTGAAGAACCGCTTCTCGCGCGTCTGACTTCATTGGAGAAACGATTTCCGACATCGCGCGCCCTGGAATTTTACGCATGTAGTCGTACCAAGTTCCAATATTCTCCGCGATTACGCCTTCCGCCAACGCCCAATACTTTTTCACAACAGATCGCTCTTGGAATTGATCTGAAAGTCTACGAGCAGCTCGCGCATGTTTGGCCAAAACAAGGAGACCGGTTGCGGGTCTGTCCAAACGATGAGGTAGTCCCACGTATCTTTTCCCGCGTCTTCCCTCGCGAAGATTCATGAACTCTTTTACACGAGCTTCGATTGAATCTACCCCTAGAGGAGCTTGCGTCAGAACGCCCGGTTGTTTATCGACGACTATCGTCGGGCCGTTTTCGTAGATAACATTGAACCTCGGGGCGACAGCCATTTGTTCCTGATCTCCGAGAGAACTTGAATAATCAGAATTATTGCCTACGTCACAACTTTCAGTCATACAGGAGAGTCTCCTCGAGGATCTACTATAAATTTCTTTTACGCAAGCGCCGCGTATCATTGTCTTCTAATGAAGTCTAACGCTATCATCAACTCCTCTCCAATTTTACTTCAAAAAAAAAAGGCGTCGACTTCTTTCTTTCCTCCTCTCTTTCAAAATAAAATAAAAAAAGCGCTTGTTTTCTATCAAATCCTGAATACAATGAAAAGACCTTCGGGAGGATACGCGAATGGTTAGCAACCTGACTCGAAATCAGGCGCCGGCTTGCCGGTTGAGGGTTCGAGCCCCTTGTCCTCCGCTCTTTGAGTAGGGTTAAGACTCGAAGCCCCCAGTCTTTGTTTGGGGGCTTTTTTTATTTGTCAAAAGAGATAACTAAAACATCGTCCTGTCGTTGATTTTAAAGTTACGCGACTTTAATCGTAGATAAGAATCTGAGGCGCCGTTTTCATTCGCTGGCGCACTGCCTTCGTAAAGCGTTTTCTCTTCGTCGATCCCGTATGTTTCCGCTCCTCCATAGTCTTCAACCTGTGCGCTTGAGGCGACGCTATTGGAAACGGAGCCACTTCCATTCCCTAAGCTGGTGAGAAAAGAAGCAAGACTATCAAGGCCGTTCGTCAATCTCGTATTGAGACTATCGCTATTGGCGTCTGACGAAGCCTGTGCTTGGATGGAGTTGTCGCCCGGTCTGGAAAACCAATTAAAAAAAACGGAGGTTGTTCCTTCGGAGGCACGATTATCGACTCCACTCTCAACCTCCGTGGTTCTCGCGCTAGTCGTCGAATAATTATCTTCATTAGACCAACTCTCTGAACTCGCCGAAGCGCTTTGTTCCCCTCCTTCGCTACGCCGCCAAGAAAAAAACGAACTGCTATTCGTCCCCTTTTGTTCATTTTGCGAGGAAATGCTAGCGGAAGAGTCGACTTCACTTTGCTTCAAACAGGCCGCTTTGTTAGCCACAATGTCAGAGGCTTCTTCAGAAAAAACATACTTCGACAAATATTCCTTGAGATCGAAGATTTCATCCCCCAACCTTTCTTCCGCGTCTGTCGTCTGCTTACTCGCAAGTAAACTTTCAACATTTGTTTGGTATCGAAGAATGAGATCAGACTGTGGCATATGTCTGTTAATTTCAGCGAGGATAGAGGCAAAAAACGTTCCGCTTTTTGACTCCTCAATAACCTTTAATGTAGACTCGCTTGCCACAACTAAAAAAAACGTTCCGAGTAAGCAAAAAATGAACCCCTTGCATAGCCCTAGCAACGCGCCCATTTGACGATCAAACTCTTTCAAACCTGCCATTGTCGCTACGTTCTTCACAAAACGCGTCGCTATTTTCAGCAATATAAAAGTTGCAATAAAAGTGATGATTATGGCCGCGGGTATTTGTAATGAAGGAGACGCTTTAAATAAAGCCGCTACAGGTTGATAATAGTGAGAAGCGACATACGCGCTCAGAAGCCAAGAAATAATGGCCGAAGCCTGGGAAATTAGCCCTCGAAGGCCCCCCAAAAACGTAGTAAGAACTAGTGTTGCTAGTATAAAAATATCGAAAGGATTAAACGAAAGGCTCATCATCAATTCTTTCATAAATACCCCAAGCTAGCGTCGATTAACCAAACGTGAGATTGTAGAATCAAATAAACAGTAGGTCAACATTAATCTACTAGAAGAAGCCCCCTATTGTAAAAATTGGCAAAATTCGTTAGAATCCGACCAGGTCTTTTAATTATTATCACTGATGCAATAGAAAACTTCCTGGTTCCATAACTCACCTAGTCGATAAAGTCGAATCATGCCTGGTTACACTACACACCTTAAAGGGAGCGCAACCGTCGGAATCGGTATAGCATGTCTTGCGAGATGCTATTGGGGGCTTCCTGTGTCTGAATCGGTCTTTAGCGGGGTCTTGTGTACTATTGGCGGCGTTCTCCCTGATATCGATAGCGATGGAAGCAAGGCCCATAAAAGATGCATGGCGCTCATTGCCGCCTCTTTATCGCTTCTTGTCGTGTGTCGTATTGGAACAATTTACAGGGAACCAGAGCCGATCCTTCTCGCCGGGGGATCGTTATTCCTTCTTCTCTACTACGGCGTAGGCAAGCTTGTCGAAAAATTCTCCGTTCATAGAGGGATGTTCCATAGCGTTCCTTTTGCCTTCATTTGTAGCGAAATTATTTTTATAGTAAGTTCTGGAACGACTCAGATGCGTTTATTTAAAGCTTTTTGCATCTTTCTCGGGGTTCTCGTGCACCTAACCCTGGACGAATTATCAAGCGCGCGCCTCATTCAATCCTCGGATTCGCGAACCTCTAAGGGGAGTTCTCGTTCCACGCTTGTAAAAAGTTCTTTTGGAACAGCCTTAAAGATCATCGATTATAAGAGACTTCCGTCGACGATTTCTTTCTACGCGGTTGCGGCTGGGCTTGCATACGTTGCCATGAACTTACAGCCATTAATTGAAAAGTGGGAACAAGACCCCAACGCTCAGCAGCAGGGACGAGCCGTCATAGAGCGAATGCGACGGGTTTATCCGTCCCAGTTTGATTTATCTGTTGTCCAATGGGTTGCTGAAAACAATATGGTTCTCTCCCCGGGAAACGAGAATAACACTAAATGGAACGACCTTGAAAAGTTATTGTCTCTTGATTCAAACGCCGACAATCTTGCTGAAAAAAAAGATCCAGAGCAAGGTACAATCTCGTTATTGGACGTAGTGAATTGGGACAGCCTTCATTCTAGTCAGGAAGACGCAACCATTTCCAAAGCACGCAAATAACAGGTTATATTTTTAAATTGCACATATCACAAAATAATAGGAGAGACATGTGAAAACGTTCTCTGACCGTCTTGCTGATCAAATTCGTCTGAAAAAGACGCCGGTTTTAGTGGGTATTGATCCCCGATGGGCCCTAATTCCAGAGTCGTTAAGGACAAATAAGTCCGAAAAGAATCCTCAGGATCTCTCGGAAGTATTCGAGACTTTTAACAAAAAGGTTATCGATATTGTTGCTCCGTTAGTTCCTGCAGTTAAACCCCAAAGCGCTTTCTTCGAGCAGTACGGTCTGGCGGGAATGCAGTGTCTTGCCAATGTCGTTCATTATGCGTCGGAAAAGGGTCTCCTAGTAATCCTAGACGCGAAGCGTAACGATATCGGAAGCACCGCAACCGCCTACGCGAACGGTTTGATAGATCCTACGCACACAAGTTCCTGGGGCGCGGATGCGCTCACTGTTAGCCCCTATCTTGGCGACGATAGTCTCACGCCGTTCGTTGAAGTCGCGAATAAACGTCAAGGCGGCGTCTTCATCCTTATTAAAACCTCAAATAAGGGCGGCGCCCAGTTCCAAGATTTGCTTATTGATAACGAGCCGCTTTATCAAAAAGTTGGAAATTACGTTGAAAAGCTGGCTGTGCAAAGCATCCAAGAAACCAATATCGAATGTGGATACGGCAACGTCGGTGGAGTCGTTGGCGCGACCTGGGCGGAACAGCTTTCTCAACTTCGCGAGAAGCTTCCTCACGTTTGGTTCCTTGTGCCTGGATATGGCAACCAAGGAGGCGGCGCCAAAGACGTACAAGGCGCTTTCGACGAAAATGGGCTTGGCGCTATCGTCAATAACTCCAGAGGAATTCTTTTTGCGTATCAAGCGGAAGCATACAAAGAAAAATTTGGGGAAGCCAACTGGGAGGGAGCCGTGGAAGCGGCAACGCTCGATATGATTAACGCCCTGGCGTCTGAAACGCTTGCGGGAAGACTCCGATAATAAGATAGCAGATGAGACTCTTGCTTAAACAAGAGTCTCATTCATGTGCAAAAATACTCTTCAGCCCCTCAAGCGTCTCTTTAAAGGACGATTTCTCGTTCACTTGTTGTTTCAAAAAAGCGTCGATCTGAGGTTTCAGTCTTACAGCTTTGTCTATTTCTTCCGACGTGCCCTGTCTATACGCTCCCACCGAAATTAAATCTTCAGAATCCTCGTAAGTTCCTAGAAGTCGTCTGATTTCCCCTGCAAGTCTATTCTGTTCGGGGGAACATATAAAATTTGCCAGCCGACTCACGCTGTTAAGGACGTCGATCGCTGGATAAAAACCGCGAACACTTAACTTTCTAGAGAGCCAAATATGACCGTCGAGCATACCTCTTACGGCGTCGCAGATCGGATCTTGCTGATCGTCTCCTTCGACGAGTACCGTAAAAAACGCGGTTATACTCCCCCCGCTAGTTCGACCTGCTCGCTCGACGAATCGTGGCAACAACGAGAAAACGCTAGGCGTATATCCTCTAGAAGTCGGCGGTTCGCCTGCGGCGAGTCCAATTTCACGTTGCGCCATGGCAAAGCGAGTAAGAGAATCCATTAAAAATAATACGTTTTTCCCCTGATCTCGGAAAAATTCCGCTATAGCCATTGAAGCGTACGCAGCTCTTACACGCATCAAAGGGGGCTCATTCGACGTGGAAACGACGACAACGCTCTTTTTCCGACCATCCTCCCCGAGCTCTCGTTCAACAAAGTCGTTGACTTCACGCCCACGCTCGCCTATTAAGCCCACGACAACGACGTCCGCGTCCGTATATCGCGTCATCATTCCCAAGGTGACGCTTTTGCCAACGCCAGAGCCGGCAAAAATTCCAAGGCGTTGTCCCTGTCCGCATGTGAGAAGACCGTCGATCGCGCGCACTCCCGTTGTTATTGGCGTTTGAATACGTGGGCGCGCGCAAGGATCCGGCGGCGCACTATCGTAACGAACGCGCGTCATCAAGACGGGCGTAGGCCCCGCGTCGATCGTTTGCCCGAAGGCATTAACAACCCTCCCCAGCAACGGATCCCCGACGCCTAACCAAGGGAGCGTCTTAACGAGCTCTATTTTGGCCCCGCGCCTAATGCCTTTTAAGTCGGAATAGGAATAAAGAACGGTTAGATTGTCGCGAAAACCGATCACTTCCGCGAGCAAAGGTCGCGCCTCGTCGCGACGATCTATTCGTGCGATTGCGCCAATGGGGGCCGCAAACCCTTGGGCGGAAATAGTCATTCCTTCGGTGCGAATTACGCTCCCAATGATCTTTGCGGGCGCAATGCCTTGAATTTGTTCGATAATCGTTTTTAAAAATGTGGGTGAGTTCATGAAAGATAGACAATTCCAAGCAAATTGTGATATCGCTACTCGTTATTCCGAAAGTTCAGAGATAATGCGTTCCAACCGTGCTTCAAGACGCTCGTCTACAACGCCAAGCGAACTTTCAACAACACACCCGCCGCAGGTTATTTTCGCATCCGCAACAATCTCCGCCTTCGCAAGATTTCCAGTCTCTTCCAATAGTATTTTTATCGGTTCTTGCAAATTCTTTATGTCTTGAGAATTCATTCGAATTTTTAGAGAAGTGCAACTCATCGACAAATCTAAAGCTTCTCGTAACAACGCCAATGGGACTTCTTTAAAAAGGCTTACCTCCCTCATGATGGCCTGATAAGCTATCGCTGCGGCAATTTGCAAAATATTTTCTTCCCAATTCTTTAGAAGAAGATGCCGCGTATTATTCATCTCTTTACAAAGAGTACGCAACGGCTCGAGGGCCGCGCTTGCCGTCTCTTTTAATCTTTGTTGAACCTCTTTTTCGACGTCCTCTTCATAGCGTTGTTGCGCTTCCTCTCGTCCTTCGCTAACCCCCTCTTCATAACCTTTTTCAAATCCTTCGTTGTAACCTTTTGCGCGCGCCTCTTCAAAGGTTTCGTTTTCCAAAAACTTAACGCGCGTTTCTAAATCGCTCCTCTCAGCATCTAACTTTTCCCTGGTCGCTTCGATCTCACTCTTCTCGTGCTCCAATTGCTCGCGTTCGAGCGTAATACAATTTAGAGCGCTCTCTTGTAGCTCGGCAATCTCCGCTCGAGCAGATTCAATGATCAGTCGAACATCGTTCCCGACGAGATTTGACGTATTATCTAATTGTTCCATACTCTCAGAAGAAAACCTTCCTTCATGACTAGAGCCATTTTGATTTACGCCGATTAAGGACGCTTGAGAATCGTTTGCACTCCCTTTTCCAATTGGGAAGCGGTCTTTCATATTTCCCTCTTAAATTCTCTCATTTCCCAATTGGACGTTACCCATCAGTGGATCGACTCTATGTCTTAAAAACCGCGGACTCCCCCAACTAATTAACGCTACTAGGCGTCGCTTATTCTGAAATTCCCCCTATTTCTAATTCATGTCGATTAACGCATGTCAAAGCGTTATTTCTGACAATTCCTTTAAAGCGACTAAATTAGACGTCTAATTGGAATGGATTAACGTTTTGCGATTAATACGTTCAAGAGCCTCTTGGCGCCTCTTCCAATAAACGCTTGCATTATCGGATTTCGTATCGTTACCATTCCCGACCACATTGACTTGCTCATTTTGTAAATCTTTTCTCAAAAGGGTCTTATCTACCTTTTCATTAGCCGGGAGGTATTCGTCTTGATCGTCAAACTCATCGGAAATATCAGCGGGATCTTCAGACCTAAGCGTCGAACGGGCGACTCTCTCCCCTTTTTTCCTCTGAGAGAAATTCTCTCCGTGGGAGGGATGAACTTTATGCTCTTGACGCGCCCTCGCGCTCCGTCTCCAAATGAATCCTCCAACGAATACGATTACCAAAGTTAATAAAGAGAGTAATATTTCCCTAATCTTAGAAATTCCTTTAACGCGATTTAGCACGCTCGACAAGGCAGAATTATTCCAGTACTCCTTGATGGAAAACTTTTGATTGACGCCTGGGGTATCATTCTGGAGAACAGGCGTGGATTCTTCCCCGACGACGTCGTCTGAGTTCTGGATCTCGCTCTTTTCTCCATAGGGGTCAAAGACTTCGCTCGTGGTCATTTGAGAACATTGAACTTGGGAATCGACGTAAGCCGCGTTGGGAAGTAAATCAGTGCGTATATACGGCGTGTCTTCGATACTTCTGTGAAGAAACGCAGAAGAAGACTCAATCCCGTCGACTTCTGAAGAAGAAGGCGTCTGTTTCGGAAGGAACTCCGTGTCCAAATAACTTGAAACTATAAACGAATTATCAATCGTCGTCTCGCTCCATCCCAAGCTCTCTCCAACAGGCCTGAATAACTCGATAGCAAATTCCTTGATACCCGCTAAGACCTCCTGCGCCTCCTTAGAAGTCGCCGCGTCTCCATTTCCAGAGACGTCTCCGTCGGCTGATCGATTCTTTTGCGAGATGCTGTCCACATAACTTTGGGGCACGGATATACATATCGTAATAGCTCTAAGGACTTCCTCTTGCGAACTATTTCGAGTTTTTTCTGACGCGCTAACTTGTCTAATTGGATTATGCTTTTCTTTCGAACCAACAGGATCGTCAACGACTGCAGGTAATGGCGATAATTCCTTCGAAGAATTGTCTCGACCCGAACCCCTGTCCATAGCTAGCGGAGTTGGGCGCATGGAATCTAATGAAGGGGTAGGTTGAGCAGAATGGTTATTATTCTCATTTGCGGCAGAACAAGCCTCTTCCAATAAAGACGTCAGAGGTTTATACGAATTATTCGAATCAGGTTCCTTCTCCAACCAGTTGAAACGAGAAGATGAACCAGAGACCTTCTGTGTAGAAACAGAGGTGGTTTGCGTTGAAGAACTGCTAACTTTTGTCGAAATTCTACTCGTCGTGACCCGTCTCTCGAGGGAAACCGGATTTCCTAACGTCGCATTCCCTTCCCTAGCGCGCGACGCGCTACATTGAACCAACTGTAAAGAAGAAGTTGAATCTTCGGAAAAAGGACGTTCCAAGCTACCCTGATTTTCACAACATTCGCTTATCTCACTGGCAAAAACACTTCCCTCAATAAGAGAAGAACGAGAGTTGATAGAAAAGGAAATACTCCTCCTTTCGTCAGACTCTGTTTCTCCAAGTTCAGCAATAACGGAAACGCGAAGATTTTTTATATCGTTAAACGCTTCAAGATATTTCTGTCGCCAATACTTTTCAATCTCTCCCTTCTTTCTCAGATTAAAAGTTTGTCCTTCAGAAATATTTCCCGGCTGAACGCCTAAATAGGACTTCCCTTCTTTAAGATCAATAATCGATATATTCGTCGAGTCGTCTATTCCAAGATGATGCTTCGTCGCCAAGGTTATCGCCGTTAGCGTGTTCGAATCAAGTTCCCTCCCATCCTGAAAAGCAATTCCAACGGAAGCAGTAACGACGTCCTTGGAAGCGAATCCGTTCATTTCACGACGCGAACGAACGCCAACTGTAGCAAATTCGACGCCGCGAATCTGCTCGATCGTCCGTTCTAATTGAGAGGCGCAACCGTTGAGTTCCCTCAAGCGCGCTTTGGACTCGGACTCAAAGACGCTCATATTACGCATTGTTTCTTCACGTTGTTCCCCCGGAGCCTTCGGAAGCGCATTCGCCGTCGCCAGCGCCGACTGATATGCAACAAGCTTATCGCCAGGAACGAATAGACGTCCTTCCTTCCAATGAAAATCATTCAAACCTGATGACGCTAAAGCGCGAGAAGCCCGTTTTTGATCCTCTCGTCCATATACCCAGCCGTCAAAAACATATGAGTACCCGTGTCTTTCTAGAGACAGGGATCCATATACCTTCCATAGTCCCAATCCCAAAAGAATCAAAAAACATGAAAGGAACAGGAATCGACGCAAACTCACAGATTTGTCGGATCTTCTATTCATACGTTTTTCCACAAAAGCGTCTCATTTAATCTGAGTCCAGCTTGAATTGCACATGTCAAACAAGCCTCAGAGAACAATGGTTAGCAGGCGTCGCCAACGGAAAATCATTCCCATTTTGACGCAAGCCTTGGGGTTGAAATTAACCAATAACTAGCCTGTTGGCAATAGCAACTACAAGGATTCGAAGAAAGAGCGTCCCGTTTTCAGTGTGCTTCGACCCCAATCAGAGTATTACTCTGAGGTCAACGAATAAAAAAAACTGCCAGAGGAGCTTCGATTTCGAGATTCAATAATCACGAATAAGATAAGCAGATGGCGAGAATCATTCTCAAACGCTAAGAACTCAAGATCCCAATGCCACGAATGCAACGAAGTTCAACATCCGCTATCACCACGTCGTGAGAGCGAGATAGGATCATGGAATGAGGAGACTCCGCTAATGAGAAGTCTTTCGAATTTTTTAGAAAGAGAGTTGACAGGGAGCCAACATGAAGTAGAATGAACCGCTGTATACCAAAGGACATTGTTCCGTATGGGGGATTAGCTCAGTTGGGAGAGCGCATGGCTGGCAGCCATGAGGTCATCGGTTCGAGCCCGTTATCCTCCACTTTTTTAATCAGTTCTGGGGGATTAGCTCAGTTGGGAGAGCGCATGGCTGGCAGCCATGAGGTCATCGGTTCGAGCCCGTTATCCTCCACTTTTTTAATCAGTTCTGGGGGATTAGCTCAGTTGGGAGAGCGCATGGCTGGCAGCCATGAGGTCATCGGTTCGAGCCCGTTATCCTCCACTTTTTTATTTTCTTGTTCTTTGCTTTTTACGTATAATGAGACGCCCCAGGGCATTGTTTTTTGTTGGTCAGAGCCCTGCGTGAAAAATTTGGCGTCTTGCCTCAAAGCATACGACGGCAACGCTCACCGATAAATTCAACGAACGGATCTCTGGTTGAATAGGAATTTTCACCGTTGTCTTCGTTTCTGTTAAAAAACTATCTGGCAAACCTGTTGATTCAGATCCAAAGACCAAGACGTCGCCTCGTTGAAATTTGATATCCGTATACTCGAAACGCCCTTTTTTGGACAAAAAGAAAACGCGCAATTCGTGCCCGTTGGAGTTCTCGGTCTGTAACCGGTTGAGCAACATATCCCAATTGGTCGCCCTTTCCCAGTTCAAATAAGGCCAATAATCCAAACCTGCTCTTTTAACCTTTCGGTCTTCAATTTGAAACCCAAGAGGCTCAACCAACCATAACTTTGCCCCCAAACCGACGCATGTTCTCCCCACGGCGCCTGTATTGGCGGGAATTTCTGGATGATATAGGACAATGTTCAATAAGGGATTTGTACAATCGCTAGGAGATAACCCTGTCATAGATTCACTCATGTTTCAAAAAAACTCAACGCCAAGCTTGGAAGCCTGACGTTGAGTTTTAACCTATCATCTTTTCTTCTTTTGATTAAAAGAACGTCCTTCTTCTTCGGACTTTGCTAACCCTTGCTGTTCCTTGGCTCGCTCTACAACCTCGCGCCACAACTGTTTCAGCGAACCTGGAGGAGTCGGAGCATCTTTGACAATACGCCTTCCCTTCTTATCGCGTCTTGTTTCATAAACCTCGTATCCGCGTCTGCCAGGACGATTGCCTCTATTCAAACGAGAGCCGCTGGGAACGTTAGGGGAGTCTTCGCTTTCACTAACCGGTTCTAATTCTAAGCTTCGTTTAGGAAGCATTTTACGCTCAAGCAACCCCCACAGGCTCGAAACAATGAAATAGATGCACAGACCGCTCGGAACTTTGAAGAACATGAATCCCATAAAGATCATCATGAACGTCATCATCCGCCTCATAGAACGCTGTTGTCTCGCTTGAGCGTCGTCGCCGACTACTGGGGGGACGAGGAACTTCTGCTGAATAAGGAAGAGCGCGATCGTGATTATTGGCAAGAGATTCAAGTAGGGGCCCAAGCAGAACAGGGACAAAAACCCACGTCCGCTCATGTTGAAGGACGACCAACCGATATTATTCCAAAACGAACTCCAGTCGAACGCCATATCGGGAGCCGCTAAGTTAGAACACCAGCGTATTCCCTTGCTGAAAAGAGGCGCTCCAAACAGACTAACGTCCGTTGATAAAGCTCGGTACAAACCTATGAAAATAGGCATCTGGATAAAGATTGGCAAGCAACCGCTTAACGGATTTACTCCATACTTCCTGAACAATGCCTGCTGAGCAACCATCATTCCCTGAGGATTGTCTTGGTATTTCTCCTTCAATTTTGTCAACTCAGGCTGAAGCTTCTGCATCCGTATTGAACTGAGAACCTGTTTTCGGCTCAAGGGGAACAAACACAGACGCACTAAGATCGTCAGCAAAACAATAGCAAGACCGTAGTTGAAAACAACGTAGTCATGGAAGAAGTGTAGGATCCAAACAAGCGGAATAGAGACAAACCAAAACCACCCGTAAACAATGGTCTTGCTAAGGCCGTAAACAGCCATCAAGTCTCTTTCTTTTGGCCCCATAAAGATGGTAAACTCTTGAGCAAAAGAATCGCCGACTTGGCCGTGAGGAGCAAGAACGCGATCGTCGCTTTTCAGTCGGAACGACACGTCCGTATAATTCAGATGATCCGGGACACGCGTGCCTATACGAATCGGCGAAAAGGCAAAACGACGATCATCTTCGGAGTAGGCGGGAATGGTCGTGCACTGGAAATATTGGGAATCGACCCCAAGGAAATCCAGTTTTAACTCGTCGCTCTGTTGGGTTTTGTCTTGAGCGATATCCCAACATTTAACAACGTCAAAGGATCGGCGGTTGTTTGAAGAAACGACAATATCTCTCAAACCATAAGAACCCCATCCCGGACCAGTTTTCCTCCCGGAGGAATACCAAGCGCCTTCCATCGGCAAGCCGCTGGGCCCGTCCACCATAAAACTTACCGTTCTAGAAGAGTTGGGATTATAGTTCTGTACCTGAAAAATCAATTTAATGTGATACGCCTGAGAATTCTTTACCTCAAAAGACTTGTTCGCATCGCTGGATTTCTCTTCGCCTGACGTTTTAACAAGTTCGTATCGTTTAACAACCTGTAATTGTCTTTCCAAGAGAACCTTCTTAAAAACGGCGACAGATTCGCTTGACTCTTCTTTCACGTACCTCCAGTTAGAATTACGTAAAGCAACCCCGCCTAATTCGTTGTCCAACGCCGCCGGTCTTATCGCGGGGATGTTTGACGAACGACCTTCCCCTCTATTGACCGGAGCCCAAGACTCGAGGGAATCTCCGTCAATGCGGGAGAGGGTGGACAAAAAAGAAGCAGGTTCTGTATTAAGTTTACGAACGGCCTCTTGAGAATCCGAATCTTCGTCTAAGAAATGAAGAATATCGGTATTCTCTACCGACGTTCCCTGCAACCCGACAAGTTCCACATAGTCGTTGTAGTCGCAAACCATCCCACTCGGTCTAAGCACAGACAAAGGGGATTCAGTCAACGCCACCTCGACGGATCGGGGCGATCCCAATTCGTTAATGAAGTCGTTTATAGACTCGGCGCTTACAGTCGAAGTGTCGTCGCCCTCGGTATTGCTCGGCAGGCTCTCAAGTCCCTTTTGATATCTTTCATTCTTTGACAAGACGTCTGCGTCATACACTAACAGACGAATAACGTCGCCAGGTTTAGTTTTGAGTAACGCGTCTCGTAACTGAGCGTATTCTTTAACGTCGAATACGTCTTCATTGGAATTGACAACGCCCACAATACGATCGCCAGGTTTTAAGCCAGCCTTCTCAGCAGGAGTACCTTTCCCGACCACTTGAACCCCGACGCCGGGGAGTCCGGCGCGCGTTTCTCTCATCGCCCAACTCTCGTCCGCAATGATTTGGCCCAAGTACCCCGTCTTATCGACGCTATCGCGATAATATTTATCGCTAAGCTCGACACGCGTGATTGCTGCACCGCGACTCGTTAGAGTGATCAAAAAACGATAGGGACTGTCGTCCGCCAACGAACCAAGGGTAATAAACTCAGGAACGATCGACTCAGCTTTCATCCCCTCGCTAAGGAATTCTTCCGGAAGAGCCGCCTTTTCACCGTCCGTAAGAGTTGGAACCTCTTTCTTGACTATAGAATCGACGTTAAGGGCCTCTGTAGGCGCAGACTTCTTGGCCGTCATAACCTGAAATATCCAGACAAGAAGGAATGTCATCATCAAAATAAAGAAGAAATTTGACTTCGGCGGATTGGCTTGTCCTCCCTCCTTTTTCATTGAATTTGGTATCTGAGGAGGTTGTATCGGTGGTAGTTTCGGGGCGCTCATTTGTATATTACTAGTTAATTATTCTTTTCAAAAAGCGTTCACAACGCTAAATGCAAACCATATGCTTTGAAAACTGGAATTCGGCAACGCATCAAAACACGGATTATCTACCTTTTTCCAAACGTCTCCACAGGAACGGATGCTTTGCCAAAGCGTCTATCTGTTGAATCTCTTCCTGCGTTCGCGCGACGTCGTAAGGAACCCTGTGATATTCAACATAGTTCTCGGTCGAGTCTTTATCGTATTGCACTATCACGTATCGAGAATCGCAGATCTGATCGCGAGGCTGACCAATAGATCCAACATTGATCATCAGCTTTCGGTCTCCCAGAGGAAACCTTCCGCCATAGTTGTTTTCTACATCGGTATAGGAAATGTATTTGTAATCCTCCCCCTCGGCTTGATCTAAAAAGATTCCAGGCACATGCGTATGTCCCATAAAGCAGTATTTGGGGACAAGAGAGAACAAGGAGCACATCTTCTTCTTGTCGTCAATATCTTCGGGGAAGACGTACTCGTTAAGAGGATTTCTGGGAGAGCCATGCACGAATAGGAAATCGCCCTTTTTATATTCTCGCTTGATCTCGCCCAAAAAATCCCAGCGCGCATTCGCTCGGGGACCTCTTGCGGATTCTAAGACTTCACGAGTCCAAAAAACGGTGTCTTCCGCTATTTGATTAAACCCTTCAGGATCATAGAGAGTCGCCTGATCATGATTGCCGAGCAGACAAACTTCCACAAATCCATCTTTCAACTCTTTCATCATGAGATCTATGCACTCGGTTGGTTTTGGCCCATACCCTAACAGATCGCCAAGACAATAAAGCTTTTCAACTTGTTGCTTTCTCACATCGTCTAGAGTTGTCTTAAAAGCCTCTAGATTATTATGAATGTCGCTAAATACCGCGAATCTCAACAGAACTCTCCCTTATCCGATGTAACATAATCACTCGTGAACCGCTAGGTAAACAAGGCAAAACGTTTCTGATTATCGCATGAAAGTTCAAGACGTCGAGGGGCGCTACAGACGCCGCCTGCGCTGTCATTCCGAAACGCGTTTCAAACGACCGCCTTTTTTTTCAGCTCTGACTGGCTTAAAAACAGAAGCGCCAAGAGGTGGGAGTAAAATCTCTACGGAATAAGGTTGATTATCCCACTCAATTTCTTCTCTTTTAAGAAGCCCGTTACCGACCCCGCTCCCCCCGTAGTAGGGAGAGTCGGAACAAAAGATCTCCTGATAATCGACGTCTAGAGGAATGCCAAAGCGCATCTTTCGTGGAATTGGAGTAAAGTTTAAAACCACAAGAAGTTGATCGCGCGGATCCTCTGCCCTGCGAAGATAAGCAAAAACGCTTTCTTCCCAGTAGCTACAATTAATCCAAACAAAACCGCGCCAGTCGAAATCTAACTGATGAAGAGCTTTTTCGTTAGTATACATCTTATTGAGATCGGCGACGCAACGCTGCAAGCCACCATGAGTACCGTCGTATTTCAGTAGCCCCCAATCCAATCCTTTATCAAAGTTCCATTCTTTCCATTGTCCGAAATCGCATCCCATGAAAAGGAGCTTCTTACCAGGATGTGTCCACATGTAACTATAGAACAATCGAGCCAGCGCGAACTTTTGCCACAAGTCGCCGGGCGCGTTTGCAATAAACGTTCCTTTGCCATGCACCACTTCGTCGTGAGAAATCGGCAACACAAAAGCTTCAGAGAAGGCATACGTCAGACTGAAAGTCATCTGATTATGATGAAATTTTCTGAAGAGAGGATCTTCACGACAATAATCAAGGGCGTCGTGCATCCACCCCATATTCCATTTCATCGAGAATCCTAAGCCGCCGTCGGCAACGGCGTGAGAGACGCCAGGCCACGTCGTCGATTCTTCTGCAATCGTTAAAACGCCAGGATATTCGTGGTGAATCTGAACGTTTAGCTCTTTTAAGAAGTCAACTGCCTCAAGATTATCACGTCCTCCCTCTTCGTTAGGAATCCACTCGTTCGAGCCGCGATTGTAATCCAAATAGAGCATAGACGCCACCGCGTCGACCCGGAGTCCGTCGATATGGTATTTATCAATCCAAAACAGGGCGTTCGATATTAAATAATTGCGAACCTCGTTCCTAGAGTAGTTAAAGACCAGAGTTCCCCATTCACGGTGCTCGCCACGACGCGGATCTTCATGTTCGTACAACGCCGTTCCGTCAAACCGTCTTAGACCGTGAGAGTCTTTCGGAAAATGCGCCGGAACCCAGTCCATAATCACGCCAATATTGTTCTTGTGGCACTGATCCACAAGGTACATGAAGTCCTCGGGGAGGCCGTAGCGGCTGGTCAAAGAATACATCCCGATGACCTGATAGCCCCAACTCGCCAGTAACGGATGTTCGGCTAACGGAAGAAACTCAATATGGGTATATCCCATCTTTTTTACATAATCGACGAGTTGATCCGCAATCTCTCGATAGGTTGGCAGGCGTTCGGGATGTGAAGCCGACCTTGCCCAGCTTCCGAAATGCACCTCATAGATGGAAATAGACTTCCGTCCCCAAACAGAAGCGCTTTCCCGTCTTTCTTTCAACCACTCGTCGTCCCCCCATTGATAATTATCCAGGTCGACAAAGGTAGACGCGTTATGAGGCGGGACTTCCGCGTAAAAGCCTACAGGATCCGAACGTTCCGAAATTCCTTCGCGTGTCTCAACGCTGTATTTATAAAGGGCCCCAACTTCAATTCCAGGAATGAACGTTTCCCACAAACCAGAAGGATAATGCTTGTGCATCAGGTTTGCTTCTCGACTCCAGCCGTTAAAGCTTCCCACAACGGAAACGGCAGTCGCATTTGGCGCCCAAACGGCGAAATTAACGCCTTTTACTCCGTCAATCTCGCGTCGATGCGCGCCAAGCTTTTCGTAACTTTTCAACAATTTTCCTTCACCTAAAAGATAGAAATCATAATCAGAAAAAATTGTCGAAAAGGATCTTTTGGAATCTTTCATACCATTGCCACTCTTATCTTCTTTCGTCTTGAGAAAGGAAATACTCGACCGACGTCCATTCAAAGGCGTCAAGCTATGTAAAATATCTTCTATGAAAATATTACAGCTCAACTCCCTAAAACGTATAAAGAACGTATGTAAAGGATGCAGTCCACTAAATTAACAAACCGAACCATTCTGGCCTGGATTATAAACCATCTAGAGACTAAGCGCAACTAAATCAATTCATAAAAATAGGCGCCTTGACTCCTATTTTCAGCGACAACAACTTCTATAGCCATGGTTTGTTGTGAAGCGTCTTAGCGCTTGATTAAAAGGGAAAAAGAGGAATAATAAGGAAAATTTGCAGTGCATTTCCTTGAATGCAGTAGAACCAGTGTCAACTTTATGGAGAAACAAGTAATGAAACAAGCTTTATTCACGCTTGCCGCTGTTCTTGGTCTTGTTTGGACAGTCACGCCTATTAATGCCCAGGATAACAATAGGGAATTCCACGGCGGTGACTTCCGCATGGGTATCGACTGGAAAGAACCGCCGGTGGTCACTCCTGGTGAAAAACCCTCCGACGCTCCTTCCGACGCTATCATCCTCTTCGACGGAACCAATATGGACGCTTGGGAAGGTGGTAAATGGGACGTCGCCGACGGCGTTTTGACTGCGCATCCTGGCGCTGGTTCTATCTTCACCAAAGAGAAGTTCGGCAGCTGCCAACTCCACCTCGAATTCGCGTGCCCGCCCGTCACCGACCCCAATGCTAAGGGACAAGGACGCGGCAACAGCGGTATCTTCTTCATGAATCACTATGAACTCCAGGTTCTTGATTCCTATGAAAATCCCACTTATTACGAAGGTCAGTGCGGTTCGATCTATAAGCAGTTTCCTCCGTATGTCAACGCCGTGAAGAAGCCCACTGAATGGCAGACTTACGACGTTATCTTCACGCGACCTATTCTCCGCACGGAAAAAGACGAAAACGGTAACGAATACGTCGCCGAAGTCATTCGTCCGGCCACGATCACCGTCTTGCTCAACGGCGTTGTTGTTCAAAATCACTGGGAAATCAAGGGCGATACCTTCTTCCACAGAACTCCCCAGTATCAACCCCACGCGGATCGCGAACCGATCCAGATTCAGGATCACAACAATACGACGCAGTTCCGCAACATCTGGATTCGTGAAATCCCGGATTCCAACGTTGTTCCTTGTCAAAACCACATGAACTATTACAACTGAAATTACGAACGGTAGTTCAATATACCCTATCATACAAGGAGGCGACTTGTCATCTGTAAGTCGCCTCTTTTTTTGCTCGTCTATTGTTACGGATCTCGCCTTTTTTCTGTCGATTTGAATCTCCCTGGTCTCAACCGCAAGCCTCCCGTTTCTATGAGTTTGGAAGTTCTTGCGGAAAATTTAAAATTTGCGGTTTACTCATTGTCTCAAAATAGTTATTGTATCTCAGAACATTGAAGAGGTTCGTCTTACACAAAAGAAAGGCGTCATGCTTTTCATAAAATCGGTAAAAGTCGTTAATCGGACAGGGACAATCCAATGAATCGACGTTCTACGTTATTATCACTTCTTGCCAGCGTCTTAGCCAGCGTTGCGTCGGTAGGATGCCAACCGCAACAGCCGAAGTTTTTGCACTCGAAGGGCGACGCTCAGCAACAATACATTTCCGAGGTCACTCGCATTGAATACCCGGATGAAACTGTTCCCAGCCTAGACGACGTAACCAATGCGCACGCTCCTTTAACTTTGGACAATCCTGACCCCAAAGAGGAATGGTTGCTTACACTCGACGAAGTGCGCCAAATGGCCTTGGAAAACAGCAAGGTCTTACGCCAATTAAGCGGCGTCAACTTTGGAGCCAATGGCGTCAGTGGCACGCCTACCCTTCTTCTCTCGTCTCCCAACGCGGCAATGACGGTCTGGGATCCCGCTATCATTGAATCCAACCCAACAGCAGGCGTTCAGGCGGCTTTGTCCGCTTTTGACGCCGTATGGAGTTCGACTGTTTCGTGGCAACAAACCGACATTCCTCGCAATTATAACACCGCTTATCAGCAAACGGTAGGCACTCATACCGACGCGGGAACTTTCCAGTCTACTTTATCTAAAACGGTTGCAACGGGCGGTAACGTCTATGCGGGCGCAGGGTTCGGATACGACTGGAGCGACGCGTCCAATCGCTTGTGGTCGTCGGACTGGACAAGCTATGTGGAAGCAGGCTTCACGCAACCCCTCTTCAGAGGAGCTGGCGTTGAGTACAACCGCATCGCGGGCCCCAACGGTACCATGGGATCAAGTAACGGCGTGGTGTTAGCTCGAATCAATACCGATATCGCTCTTGTCGATTTTGAAATGGGCGTTCGCAATACGCTTCAAGATATTGAAGAAACATATTGGAACCTCTATTACGCATACCGAAATTTAAGCGCGGCTTCCGCCGGATATGAAGCGGCTCTTCAATCGTGGAGAACGGTTAATGCGCAAAGCAAGATTGGTCGTCCTCAAGGAACGGCGCAAAATCTTGCTCAGGCGGAGAAAAACTACCAGTCGTTTAAGGTTTCCGCGCAAGAAGCTCAGAACAATCTGTATAAGACCGAACAACTCTTACGCTATATGATTGGCATCGCCCCCACCGACGGACGACTCATCAAACCTGTCGACGAGCCTACCATCGCGAAGGTTCAGTATATCTGGGAAGAAATCGTTGCAGAAAGTCTCGCGCGCGCTCCCGAACTCCGTAAACAAAAGTGGACGGTTAAGAAGCGCGAGTTGGAACTCATTGCCCAGCGAAACTTCCTCAAACCGCAGGTCGATCTGCAGGGCACCTATCGCTTCCACGGACTCGGGCACGACTTAATCAACTCTTCCAACGCGAAGAGCAATGCGTTTGGAAGCTTAACAGCAGGCGATTATCAAAACTGGTCTTTGGGAATTAGTTCCTCCATTACCCTTGGTTTTCGTCGAGAAATGGCCGCTGTGCGTAATGCGGAACTAGCGTTGGCGCGTGAAAAGGCCATTCTCCAAGAACAAGAACTTGAACTGGTGCATAATCTATCAGACTTGTACCGCGACGTAGAAAGAAATTACCACCTCATCGAGGATTATTTGGCTGTCTTACGCGCGGCTAGAAAACAAGTCCGAGCGGTCAACAGCTCCTTCCAGATCAATAAAACCACCCTATACGAAGTGCTTCAGGCACAACAAGAACTTGCCGACGCTGAAACTCGCTACTATCGCACGGTAATTGACTATAATCTGTCTATCGTCAATCTGAACTATCGCAAGGGATCGTTGTTAGAGTACAATGGCGTTACCTTGGCGGAAGGCCCCTGGCCGAACAAAGCTTACTTTGATTCTTGGCGACATGCGCGCGAACGAGACGCCGGTCGTTATGTAAATTACGCCTTTACCTCTCCGCAAGTTGTCAGTCGCGGTCCCTATCCGCAAATTCAAGGAACAGATCCGACGGTCTCTCAGGCGGCAACTTCAGATTTTGCCCTTCCGACTGAGAATATGCAAGGAACGGCGCTTCCGGCCTACGCTCCTTCGCCGTTGCCAGACATATTTAAGACGGAAAACTAATAATGTGTTTGTCAAATCATGACGACTGACGCCTTTCAAAGGGGGAACAACGCTTCCCCCTTTTTTGTTTACCAACGTCTTCAAGTCTTGAAGAATATTTAGGGGTGAAGTACAATCAGAATATCTTTTTGGTCTATTGGAAATGGAAGACGTTATGCAAGAAGTATATACGCTTGAAGAGCTCTCTAAGTTGTTGAAAAAAACGCCTCAGGAATTAAGAAAGGCAATCGACAAGGGAAAAATCGCCAGTAGCCAAGTAAGGGGGAAAATAGTTTTCTCACTTGTCGACGTTACTCTCTGGTTCGAAAAAGAACTTAACAACGCTAACGAGCAAGAAACAGCCGCTCTAGAAAGCGTCATGACAACGGCGACGGAATCGGGGGGAAAATCTCTCTTCGAAGAGTTGCTCTCGCCCGCTCTTGTCAATCCATTTTTACCGGCTAGAACGAAGTCTTCCGTCCTCAGAGAAATGACGAAATTGGTTGAATGTAGCGGTATACTGTGGGATGCTAAGGCTATGGAGCAAGAGCTCAAAAACCGAGAAGAAATGGAGTCGACGGCCACGGAAGAAGGGATCGCTATACTTCATCCCCGGCGACCTCAACCCAATATCATTGCCGGAGACTTTTTAGCCGTTGGAAAAATGCACAGCGGCGTTCCTTTTGGAGGAGCTCATGGGGTATTAACAGACGTCTTCTTCCTTCTTTGTTGCCAAACGCACGAAAACTACCTCAGACACCTGAGCAGACTGGCGCGGGTCATTAAAACGCCCGATTTTCTATCTCAGTTACGAGAGCTTGACGACGCCGAATCGATTGTTGATTTGCTGAAAGATACGAACGACGCTCTCGACGTCGAGTAATTGGTCTCATTCGCACGGGATGACTTCTATTTTTTCAGCGTCTTCCCGGCTTACGATGAATATTTGCCCGTCAATTTTAACCTGAACTTTGTCGGAATTGCGATAAGAATTGTTCAGCACGTGGATCGTCTTGTTGGGTCTCCAAGAGGTTCTTGGGAAATCGGATCGATCTTGAAGATCTTCGCCCACTTGTACGAGAATTAAAGTTTCATGGTTCTCGCACAGATCGCTTAACAATCGCGACTCTCGATGCACGCTTGAAAGATCGACCGTCCTGCCAGAATGAACTATTTCGTCAAGACAACCGTGAATGCACATCGCGCAATATTGATCGTTATTCTTTTCGCGGCAGTGGTAATCTGACCTTCTAAACAGGGAAGCACCGACTCGAGGACAACTATCGACAAACTCGACAAATTCAACGAGTCGCGTCGTCACCTCGTCACTCATGACATGTTCCAAACGGCAAGCCGCCTCTTTTGAGGCGACGCTATCCACCCCTAAAATCCGCTCGAGAAATATTTCCATCGCTTTATGCCTTCGAAGCACTTTCTTGGCTTCCAAGACGCCTTGTTCTGTTAGCGAAATTGGAACATACGGCAAATAAACGATCAAGCCTCTCTCCGACAAGGCTCGTAGCGCGTTAGTAACCGAGGGTCTTTTAACGTGCAGGCGATCGGCAATACTACTGCATCGTACCGATTTTGTTTCCTGCATCAGGTCGTAAATAGCTTCCAAATAATCCTCGAGACTTTGAGTCAATTCTTGAGAATCATCCATTATACACCTCCCAAAGATCCCCCAAAAACGGAACCGATTAAAGATATTCCATCAATCCCGAATAGTTGAGCGATAAATAACTGTATGATAAAAGCGTACGCTCGACGGAAAAATTAAACGATCGGGTTATTCAAGTTTCCTATGCCTTCAATATGCACGGAAACAGAATCTCCCTTTTTAAGATATCTAGGGGGGGCGCAGGCGCCCCCGACGCCGGAGGGCGTCCCGGTGAAAATCAAATCGCCTGGATTTAATGTCATTACGGAAGAAATGTAGGCGATGACTTCTTCTATTTGAAAAATAAAGAATTTCGTGTTTGAGGACTGTACAACCTCTTCGTTTACACGAGTCGATATATCCAAACAATTGGGATCGTTAATCTCATCCTTTGTAACTAGACACGAACCAATTGGTGCAAAAGTGTCGAATGATTTTCCAAGGAACCACTGTTTCGCGCTATTGCCAAATTGCCAATCTCGCGCTGAAACATCGTTACCGCACGTATATCCGGCGACGTAATCTAACGCGTGATCTTTTGACACGTTTTTACAAGATTTCCCAATGACGGCGACCAACTCGCCTTCATAATCGACGTGATTCGATAATTCTGGCAAAACAATCGGCATACCGTCCCAGTTTAGAGACGACGAAGCCTTACAAAATATTACGGGGTTATCGGGACACTCGTCGCCAAACTCTTTCGCATGCTCCCGATAATTGAGACCAACGCAAACAATCTTGACAGACGAATCAAGAAGAGATCCCGGTCGTCCAGAGACAGGTAGAATCCTGGAGTCTCCGCACAACTCTCCGCTTTCATGCCTTTTCCAAGCGTCGTATAAGGAATTGAGGGAACGCTCCGGATCGTCTTCACGCAACAGGGAAAGTAACTGAAGGGACGAGTGCTTCTCGTCGCCAACCGCAGAAAAGAGAGAGGCAACGTCAATCCAACCGTCGCTCTTGCTACTCCAAACAACCAGAGAAGGAACCGAATTCTCCCGAATCAACTGAGTCAAACGCATTTTTTCCCCCCAGAGGTCAACCTGTAATCGTTAGACGTATCTAGAAACAAAAGTCCGGCAAACTTAATCGCCGGACTTAATAAGCAGACTAAAGAATCAAAAACAGACTACTTCGCCTCAGTTTTCGTCCAAAAGTTCAACAGCGGCAAACTTCTTACCTTCCAACATTTCAAGGCTGGCGCCGCCGCCCGTGCTGACGTGCGAAACTTTATCGGCATAGCCTAACTTCTGGATAGCCGCGGCGCTGTCGCCGCCGCCGATGATCGAAACGGCGTCGCCATTGGCAATCGCCTCGGCAACGGCGCGAGTTCCCTTGTCGAACGGAGGCATTTCAGAAACACCCATAGGACCGTTCCAAACAACGGTCTTGGCAGACTTGAGCAATTCGGCGTATTTCTTGGCGGTCTCGGGGCCGATATCCAAACCTTCGTAATCGTCCGGAATCTGTCCGCTAGGAACAATCGTCTTATTGCAGTCGGAAGAGAAAGCGTCGCCGCAATGAACGTCGCAAGGAAGCACCAACTTATCGCCGCCTTCGGCCATAAGTTCTTTCGCCAACTCTTGCTTTTCAGGTTCGACTAAGCTCTTACCAATCTTTCCACCCTGAGCGAGGGAGAAAGTGTAAGCCATCGCGCCGCCGATGAGAACTTTATCGCAGATTCCAAGAAGATTCTTGATAACCATGATCTTGTCGGAAACCTTCGCGCCGCCAAGGATCGCGATGAAGGGACGCTGAGGATTGCTAATCGCGTCGGTGAGATACTTAATCTCTTTCTCGACGAGGAAACCGCAAACTCGCGGTTTGCCCTGCATCGCCATAGGTACGGCGACCATCGAGGCGTCGGTGCGGTGGCAAGTTCCAAACGCGTCGTTGACGTATACGTCGGCAAAAGCGCCCAACTTAGCAGCAAATTCCTCGTCCCCCTTCTTCTCGCCAGGCTGGAATCTGAGGTTTTCAAGAACCACCACAGAACCGGCGGTCAAAGCGGCAACCTTCGCCTGCGCGTCGTCGCCGACAGTATCCGTTGAGAAGGCAACATTAACGCCGGGAAGCAACTCGGCAAGACGATCAGCGGCGGGTTTCAGAGTAAACTTCGGATCCGGAGCGTCCTTAGGACGACCAAGATGACTCATCAGAATCAAACTACCGCCACGCTCAAGAACGGACTTAATCGTCGGCAAAGCCATGCGGATCCGGCGATCATCGGTGATCTTTCCGTTTTCGTCGAGCGGGACATTGAAATCTACGCGGACAAGAACCTTCTTGCCAGCAACATCAACGTTAGCGATCGTTTTCTTCGCCATAGGAAAACCTTCCTTAAAAATTACTGCTCCACCAACGTCATACGCCATGAATTAAAGCATACGCAACCATCGGGGGATATCTTCAAAAAACTCACCGTTTCCCAAACAACGCCTATCAAAACGAGGGAGAAATAGGTATAATGAAATTATAGTGAAGGGGTCTATTCTTGGAAGGGGTAGCCCTGAATCCTGCGTTCAAGCTCAACGAGACTAGCGTTAAACTTTTACGACAAAGCTGTAAAATTTCCCTTGCCGATCGCGGTATGCAAGTCCCTTCCAACCTAGAAGTCTGGTTAGACGCGCAACGTATTCTACAACTAAAAACTTATACTTAATTCAAAATGAATTCCGTTCTCACCTCCTCAACGTCAGTTTCCAAATTAACGCAAGAAACTCGCTTCGTATTCATGTCTATTCCCCGCCCCTCTTTCATAAAATTCCTTCTCCCTCTATTCCTTGTGTTGCTTTTTTCGACCAGCGCGCTGTCCCAAGACGCTTCGCAAGGATTAGATCTCAACGTCTTACCCAGTTCAGAAGAAACAGTGTATCCCGCCGCAAGCGCAAGTAATGAAGTCGAAGAATCCTTCGGAGACCTTTCAGAACCCCTTCTCGGCGAACAAAACGTGAACGCTTCTGCGGAGAGTGAAACGCCGGCGCCTAAGAAATTCTTTGATCTCGTTCTTGCCAGCGGTTGGATCGGTTTAGTTTTAGCAATTGCCTCTATTTTTGCGGCTACGCTTACCATCAATTTCTCTTTTACGTTGCGACGCGCTTTTTTCGTCTCGAACGAATTGTCCGAAGAAGTATCCAAGTCACTAACCCGAGGAGATACAAACGCGGCGTTTCTTGCGACAAAAACCTCTGACTCGTTGTTAAGTCAAATTCTTCAGAAATGCCTTGCGGAATCCGACCGGGGATGGGAAGCCGTCGAAAAAACGTTAGAAGACTCCTCGTCCTCCCTCTATGCTAAGTTGTTGCGCAAAACAGAACCGTTGTCAATTGTAGGCAATGTCGCGCCAATGTTGGGATTGTTGGGCACGGTCATGGGTATGGTTACGACCTTTGGAGAACTCGCGGTCGACGACGGAACGGGCAGAAATTTAGCCAATGGAATTTACTTTGCTTTGGTGACGACGGTAGCGGGCCTTTTAGTCGCGATTCCATCCTTAGTGGCGCATTCTTTGTTAAATTCACGAATGGACAGGCTGATTAACGAAATGACTGAATGCGCGGAATCGGCGCTTTCCCCCTTAAAGCGATCTCATTCCCCACAACTTAGGAATCAAACGTCCCCTAACGTCAACCTGTCCGCGTCTTCACACTCCGCTTCGAATAGCCGTCCATCTCTCGATTCTGGGCTTTTCCCCCACGGGGCGGACTCAATGAAGTCGTTGCCTCTTCGAAAAAGAAAGTAAACTAAGATAGAGGTTCAGGTGTGCGAATGAATCTGCTTTTAGAAATCAAAAATTATCGGTAGTTACACAACTTTTCTGAACGAATCATGTTAAGCGCCAACGTAGCTTCTTTCGGTCTTAGAACGTCTGAACGTCAGAAAATGACGTTGTCCAACCAGAATAGACTAAAGCAAGAGCTATATGTAAAACAAAAACAAATTCAATTCTCCAACCTCTTAGAGAGATCTAATGCGGATATAGAATCTCATATAAAGTCCCTTAATAATGTGTTTTTAACGACGGAGGAGCCGTCAGAATTAAAGCCCTCAAGCGACGACTCCAAGTCCGCGCCCTCTTCTCAGGAAAACGCAGATCTTTCTCCGCAGAACAAGGATCAAGATAATTTCAAAATATTTTCAGAGTCTCAATATCCGGGGCAGTCATATTCCTCCGGCTCTTCCTCGAACGTGTCTTTGGAGTCGGACGACGTTAGAACAAGGTTTGAACCGGTCGCGTCCAATACGGTCTCTTTACACGACTATCTTGTTCAACAAATTCAACTTGACGGAAAATTTTCAGGACTGTCTCCTGATCTCAAAAAACTCTGCCTGGAGATCATAGACAACCTTGACGCAAACGGTTACTATTCCCCTCCGTCGGAAGAATTCCCCTCTCCTACAAGCCTCTCGTCCTCCACTATACGACGAAATCGAAGCGCCAACGCCAATGAGAGCGACGCTTATGAATCCGAAGGACGAGGAAACAATAAGTTAGCATCAAATTCTCTAGCGAAAGCGAATCAAACGTCCTCCTTATCGCTCCAGCGAGAAGGAGGCTTGTTGGAATCCGCTTTGACAATTGTTCAATCCTTAGATCCGCCTGGCGTCGGCGCTCGGAATTTTCAAGAGAGCTTATTGCTACGCTTAAAGCAAGACGCTAAGTATCGAGTTCAACTTCAAAAACTCATTGCGGAAAATTTTGACGATTTCATTCACCGAAAACTCGTTCACCTCGCAAAAACAACCGGCTATTCCCAGGAAGAACTTGTTGAGTTTTATAAAGAATACCCGTTTAACCCCCTTCCGGGAGAATTGTATTCCTCCTCGTCTGCTCCCCCTCCCGTTGTTAAGCCTGATATCATTATCGAATTCGACTCCAATGGGCTCCTGATTATACGCCTGGACAACGCTTTGGAAGATTTGACCCTGGATCCATACTACCAGAAATTACTTATCTCCAAACGTGTTGACCCCACGACCAAGCGCTATCTACAAAGTAAAAGAATCGAAGCGCAAATGCTGATTGAGGCGTTAAAAAACAGAGGAACTACGCTTTTACGCGTTGCGAAAGCCGTCGCAGATTTTCAATACAGTTTTTTTTTGACTCCCCACTCGACCCCGCTTTCTTTAACGCAACAACAAATAGCTGACAAAATAGGGCTAGACGCGTCGACCGTGTCTCGGGCCTGCAACAACAAGTGGCTTTCAACCCCTCGCGGAGTTTTTTCGTTTAAATACCTCTTCCCGAAGGCGGTCACAGGCGAAGTCACCACCTTTAATATATCAGATAAGATTCGGAAGCTCGTTGCGGAAGAAAATCCCTTAGCCCCTCTCAGCGACGAGGACATCTCTAAAGAACTGAAAAACCGCTTCTCGATTGTAATCAGCCGAAAAACGGTTCAAGAGCATAGGGATAAAATAGGGATTAAGAATAGTCGTATGCGCAGAAAAAATTCCTTAAAGGCAAAATGAATCTTTCTTCATAACAAACCTTATAAAAATTACGACCGGTATAAACAGCTTCTTTATGCAGACGAGGGCGGCCATGAGGTTTATAATGACAAATAAGTCAATTTTGTCACGCAAGAGAGTCGAATAGACTTGTCAAAGCGTCATTCTGCGTTTATCATTTTTCGTGGTCGGTTCCCTCATTTTGCATCTCAGAAGCTCGTAAGACTCTCCCGTAAAAAGGAAAGATTCGCGCTTTGACAGTAAAGGACAAGCAGATTGAATCAGGCGTTTGGGGTATTATCCCAATATGGCTGAATGGTATATAAAGCATTGGAAAACGTTATGGACGCCTCTATAGATAACGAAAGTGCAATTAAGTCTGATAAAACCGGTCTATGGACTAAGGGATTCATTGCCCTTTTAGTCACACAATTCATGGTTGCTCTCAATGATAATATCTTCCGATGGCTTATCATCCCCATTGGCAAATGCGCCATTGGATGGAGCGACAATCCCGATGCGATTAGAACGATCGGTTCTCTAGCTTTTTTAGTCCCGTTTCTTCTCTTCGCGACATACGCGGGGTTTGCTTGCGACCGTTACAACAAGCGTAATCTCCTCATCTGGTGTAAAGTTGTGGAATTGTTTGTCGTGATATTAGGAACGATGGCGATTGTATCTCAGTCGGTTCCCTTCATGTTAGTCACGCTATTTCTTATGGCGACGCAAAGCGCGTTCTTTAGTCCGGCAAAGTACGGCAGTCTCCCCAATCTGGTTCCCAAAGAACGCATTTCAGAAGCTAACGGCTATGTCGCAATGACCACTATGGTCGCCTGCCTTGGCGGACAAGTTCTCGGCGGAGTCCTTTTCGTCGCCACAACATTATCTCCGGAAGCGCCGACGGAAGGTTCCGGTGGTATGCATAATTGGTTTATTTGGGCAGGCGTTATCATCGGGGTGGCTGTTGTCGGTTTGATTTCGAGCCTCTTCATTCCGTCGATAAAACCAGCCAACCCCAATGCAAGATTCCCCTTTAATCCGTTAGGCGAAACGATTGCAGACATTCGTTTCCTGCTGAAACATAGGTTTTTATTCTGGGTTGCAATTGCTAGTTCGTTGTACTGGGGATTAGGAGCTTTGGCGCAAATCAACATCGATAAATTTGCAACAGAGTATCTCAACGTCCGACAAGACTGGGCCATGTGCCTCCTTGTTACTCTATCGGCGGGCTTAGCGCTCGGTTCTTTGCTTGCTGGAAAGCTTTCGCGGGGCCGGATTGAGTTAGGCTTGGTACCTATTGGAGCCGCCTTTATCGCGCTCTTTTGTTTCATCTTGTCCTTAACCCCTTCAGTTCCGATTCCACAAGGTTTTGACGTTGCGTCGCCTACCTCTTTAGGGTTCGTCTTTGGCGCCGTTTGTCTTGCGCTTATGGGACTAGCCGCAGGGTTATTTGATATTCCCCTACTATCAACACTACAAATGCAAAGTCCCAAAGAAAGTCGAGGAAGAATTTTGGCCACGTATAACTTTTTTTCATTCTCAGCAATGGCTTTAGCCGCTGTATTTCAGGGGGCTTTAGCTTCTCCGCCCTTCGGACTTAGCAATTTTGTTCCCGGTTTGAACAGCGCGATGATTTGGCTCGTGGCAGGAATCCTTGTTTTCGTCGTTTTCGCGATAACGCTTTTCACTCTTCTGATCCCATTTCTTCGAGTTTGCGTCTCGTGGTGGCTACGTCTTTCCTATAAGCTTAATAAAAATGGAGCCGAAAACATTCCTGAAACAGGCGGCGTGCTACTCGTTGGAAGTCACGTGTCGCTACTAGACGCGTTGGTCGTCTATTGTTCCTCAAAACGCCCCGTCAGGTTCATTGCCGACTCTAAAACCCTTCCCAAGAAGAATCGACTTTGCAAGTACGTTATTAAGAAATTAAACACAATCGTTTTTGACTTAGGCGATCATAAATCTGGTTTACAGATGCTTCGTTCCGCCCAAGAAGCGTTAAAAAACGGGGATGTCGTATGTATTTTTCCGGAAGGCGCTCTAACGCGCGACGGACAAGTAAGAGCGTTCCAAAAAGGATTTTTGTCAATTCTTCGAAGCAATCCCGATATTCCAGTCGTTCCCTTCGCCATCACTGGATTCCAGGGATCTCGATTCTCCAAAATGAAGCTGGAAGGGTATCATTATCCCGCGCCTTATCGTCCTGGCGTCAACTTTGGCGCTCCTATTTGCATCGACGAATATATTAAAAGAGGATATACTCAGGAACATCTGTGTCAAATGCTTTTGCATAAAGTGCAAGAGCTCAACGTCGAAATGACAGACTATAAAAAGCATCCGGAAAACGTCTGGTTGTACACGCCCGCGCGCGCCGCCATCCGCGGTCTTCGTCTGTCGCAGAAAAAGCTTCGTCATAAGATTCATCTGGCTGATTCGACGGGCAAGGAATTAGATGGTAAAAAGACGCTCCTTACGATTCTTGTGCTACGCCGCGCGCTTCATAGGGCTTTTAGAAAAGATCGATTTATGGGCGTTCTTCTACCGACTTCCGTCGTCGGCGTTCTTATCAATGCGGCGCTCTCGTTTGACAGGAAAGTTCCTATCAATTTAAACTATACCTTTACTAATGAGGTTAATGACTATTGCGTCAAAAAGCTTGGAATTAAAAACATCATAACCTCGAAGCAATTGCTCAAGAAGTTGCCGAACCTCAAAATCAACGCAAATCTGATTGCCCTGGAAGATTTTGCCCAAACGAACGTAAAAGGAGCCGATAAACTAATCGGTTTTCTTCAATCCCTGCTTCCTACAGTGATTCTCGAAAGAGTTCTCGGACTCACCAAAGAAAAACTCCACGACGTCAACACCATCATTTTCACGAGCGGTTCAACAGGGTTGCCGAAGGGAACGATTCTTTCCAACCTTAATATCAGCGCCAACGTTTTTAGTTTCGGCTATGGGGCGCATCCGCTTCCGACCATGCGTCTATACGGTTGTTTGCCATTCTTCCACTCCTTTGGGTATACTGTTACAGTTTGGTTCCCTCTATGCCTTCCTTATCCTTGCGTCTATCATTACAATCCGCTGGACTACAAGGGAGTCGGCGCAGTCGCGAAGAAATACGTGCCAACCCTTATGGTCTCGACCCCGACTTTTATGCGCACATACCTAAAGAAATGTTCGTCGGAAGAGTTTAAATCAATTAACTTCCCGGTCGTCGGTGCGGAAAAAACGCAAAAGAATCTATATATCGACTGGAAGGAAAAATTCGGCCACGGATTAAATGAGGGATACGGAGCAACCGAAATGGCGCCCGTTATGTCCAACTGCATTCCTGAATGGAATCAGCCAGATAACGTGACTCCATATCATAAGGATTACTCGGTTGGCTCCCCCAATCCCAACTTCGTCGCCAAAATCGTTGACGCCGAAACAGGAGAAGAGCTCCCTCCCAACACCTCCGGTATGCTTCTTGTTAAGGGTAATTCCATAACGGAAGGATATTACCAGGATCCTGAGCGATCTGCCAAGATTTTCCAGGACGGGTGGTATGTGACGGGCGATATCGCTTATTTGGACGACGATAACTTCCTATTTATAACCGGTAGAGAAATGCGAATCTCAAAAATTGCAGGCGAAATGGCTCCCCATGTGCTCATCGAAGAGAAGCTTGTTGAAGCCATGAAGAATCTTTCTCTGCAATTAGGCAACAAGCAAGATAGTTCCAGCGACGATTCCGCGACGATCCCTCTAGTCGTTACGGCGGTACCAGACGAAAGGAAGGGAGAGAAGCTTGTCGTCCTTTATGTTGATCTTCCATTCACTCCGGATCAGATTTGCAAGCAAGCCTTAACGGAAGGGATACTACCTCAGCTCTGGATTCCTTCGCCTCTCAACTTTAAACAGGTTGACTCGATCCCTGTCTTGGGAACCGGCAAATTGGATCTAAAGAGGATAAAGCAAAAGGCGTTGGATCTCTACGGCCTTAAAGAAGCCATCTGAGATTAAAATACTCAAAAAAACGAAAGAGGCCTGATGTCATCAGGCCTCTTTTTCATTATAAAGTCATCGGTTTTTCACAAATTGCCCTTTTTTCCCCCCCTCTTTTTTAATATCATCACCCACAGGGAAATTACGAAAAATTGATGCTCCCAAGGGCTGATTCCCCTTATTAAAAACTAGTTTGCCATTTTCCTAAGATGTTTGTATTTCACTCTTCCCAAATCAATAAACTGTCTGTCCTACTCGCGATAGAGTTAGGATTACTCTCAGGGTGTGGTACAACGAAATTTTCCGATACGGGGCGAACCGCAACGGAGCAGCTCTTAATCTCCAGCGCAATGGAAGATTTGGTAGACCAGTATGATTATTCACGTCTTGCGGGTTTGAAAGTCTTCATTAAAACAGCAAACTCCGCGACGGACGGAGACTATTTAAAAAGTCTTGTGCGTCAACAATTGGCGGCAAATGGAGCTTTCATTAAGGACGAAGAAAGCGCTGCGGACTATATCGTCGAAATCGCCCCCGGCGTCGTTGGAACAAACCGTTATGAGTTGATGTATGGAATCCCTGAAACCACGATTCCTGCAATTGGCTCTGTCACCAGCGCGACCTCTATTCCCGAATTTGCGCTAATCAAAAGAACAGATCAAAAAGCCCAGGTCAAATTAAGAATGTGGGCCTATAACAAAACGACAGGCGCCATTATATGGCAATCTGGTATTAATACGAAGTCCTCGCAGATTAGAGACCGTTGGATTTTTGGCGCGGGACCATTTACCACCGCCACCTATGACGACGCAGGTCTACGCCTTGGCGGCGATCAAGCCCTGCCCCAATCCAAAGATAGCGGTAAAGAACAAGACGAGAAAACGTCGGTCTCTTCGCCGGCGTCTTACCAAGAACTCGACGAAAAAGCGATAGAAAGACTTCAGAAAATCAGAGAAGAAGGGCTCGCTAAAGCGATTCAAGAAGAGGAAGAAGACTCAACGTCGTCGCTGGAAGTCGAAAGCGAGGATGAGGCTAGCGATTCAGAAAAATAGACTCGTACAACACAACAGAGATAGCAACGAACGGCAAGCGGATCAAAACGTCCCTTGCCGTTCATTGTTTTGAAGTCTATTAGTATCGGGAGTCGCTCTTTTCAGGAAAACGTCTCCAATACTCCTCCTGGACGCGCTTTACCTCGTCCCATTGATTCTGTTTGGCTAAATACTCTACCCAATCGTGGAAAAAGATCGGCATGTTAGTCTTGAATTCGCGAAATTCAGGATCAATTAACATCCCTAAAGCTGTAATATTGATAGCGGTGGCGTATTTTTTCTCTTTCGTAGCGACGTCGATCGCCCAGTTATTCAAGGTCGCTTTCAGATTTCCTAGAATCGTCTTGTTATTCGGAGCTAATTGAGCCGCCTTAATATACGAGGCAATGGAGCGTTCATAATCTCCCGCCTGAGAACAATCGACCCCAACGTTATAGTAAATTGTCGCCACCAATTCGACTTCGGAAATTTCCTTCATCGGACGACGCGAACGCGTAAACGAATATCCCAGAGGGGCGGATTCGTCGAGTTCAAAAGTTGTCGTTCCGTCAATCTCAACCTCTGAAGTAGATTGAAGCCCCACCATACGCAACGAAGCGCCCTCTTCTTTATCCCCTTCCTTCATATCCGTTATCGCGTCTGGAACTCCCAC
>CAVGEG010000010.1:54292-56665 GCA_963628165.1 Paratractidigestivibacter sp.
CCCACAGAAACGGTCTGACTTGGCGCATTATTGACGCCATAAAACCGGAGTCTGTCGGGCAACCTATTCCAATTTGTGCAAGTCGTTTCTATATCAAGGAAGGAATCGGCGTATTTAACACGACTCTTCGCATGGCCCGTCGTCTCTAAAGCGGCGACCTCCAGCCCGGAACGAGATGCAAAACAATTAAAGAGCACGGTCGCGCTAACGCAATTAAAAACGCCTGTTTCCAATGACGCCGCAACGCTTGAACACGTCAGGTCGTATCTCGAATACAAAGCGTTATTATGCATAAAGGAGTAGACTTGCTCGGTTTTTTTAAGAGGATCCGTCGTTTGATTAACCTGTCTGAGCAACGCCGTCGTCAAACGTTCGAAACGCGCTCTATACGGTTCTCGCCTTTCAGGAGATACAATTCCTTCGGCGATGAGAGAGGCGTTAAGCAAATCATAATCATCCCATTTCCCATCCGAGGAATCCTGTAACAAACGCTTTTCGTCAATCTCTAGATTATCCAGCGTAAAAACGATAAAGGCGTCGTCTGAATGAGAATCAGCGTCGCTAGCAACGCCCGAATATACCTTGGAAGACTCCATTTGAACGCGCGCGTCATCCGGAGAAGCCGGAGAGAAACTCTCCTCGACGACGGTTAACGAGGAATCGACGTCACACTTCCGCAAGCTTTCCGCGGTCTTAAAATTCCTTAGCGGAATAAAGACAGACAAAGAGCCCTCGACGTCTCTCTCCCTTAAAGACCGAGATCTAGACTCTTCCTTATTTGCAATACGGATAAATTCATACGCCCCGTTTTGCTCTTTGAGCAAAGGACGCGCTATCTCGTCTATTCCATTGCTGAAAGAAGGAATTCCATCAGACTTTACAGACGCTGCAACTCCTCGACCGTCAACAGTATGAAGTTTTGAATCTGCCTTACTTTGCGATTTCTGAGTAGGATTCTCAACAACCTGTTTTTGCCCTACGCCGTAAGAGCGATAATTTCCATTCGTCAAACCAGAGCGAACCGAACTCCCTGAAGGCGTTTGCTCAGTAACATCAGAGTCCCGTTGGACGCTTGGTTCATTCACGACCTGAGCGTTGGATTCCCCTCCAATATTGCCGAAGAAGCGATTTTGACGTAAGGGCTGCGTTAAAAACTTCGTCAATCGTCCATTCTCAACGACCTCGTCGCGACTAAGACGAGACGGGTTGACATTAGGCGCAGATTGAGCGTAGAGGGCGGGAACCATAACGGCGGAAAACAAAGCGATTTCAACAACTCTCTTCGCCATCAAGATCGCCGTTTTCCCTAAATTCAAATCCCAACGAGCCATAACTGTCACAACCTATAACCTGTAAACTCAGATCAAATACGCCCCAAGTCGCAAAGGTCTACGCACCTCTGTACGCTAACCTTTAGGCAACAGCGCCAAGGACAAGACCTAACGTCAATAAACACGGATGATTCTCCCATCTGTTGACGCGTCGAACTGCCGCCGATTAAACAACCCCGTAATTTTACTCCAATAAACTACGTGTTTGAACGTCTCCCCTTAACAAATTATTTAAAAAATATGAGGAAACATTCCTTCTCTAAAGGTTGAAAATAGCAATAAGAACATAATCCATTCATCGAGGCTAAATTCCAAAATCAGACGTAAAAATTTTGAAGACGAGATCGAGAAAAAGACGCACAGAAAATCTTCTTAAAATTTCCGGTGAGGTAAACTACAGAAATTTTACCATTTTTTACGCAAGGTATTTATAACCGAGGTCGATAGGACTAGAAAGGTCGTTAGGAAAGCACTTAGATTCCCATACGTCGTTAATTGCTAAGTTTAGATTTCCATAGATCGATCGATAACATATTATTGTTCGTCTGCCGATTTAAACGCGTCGACGCCGGTTAAATCGAACGTTGCAGACAATGGAGTAACGATGAAAACCCCTCGCAGAACGTTAATTATTCCCCTTCTATTTTTCGCCATTTGCACGCTTTATACGCAGTCGGTTCGGGCTCAAAGCAATCAGTGGGCAATCAAGATGTTCAGTGAAATGGGAACGGAGCGTCTGCATAATTTTGGAAGCGTCGCATTACACGCCGACGTCGAAAAACGCTTCCAATTCAAGAATATATACAACGAAGACGTCGTCATTGCGTCTGTTTCGTCTAACTGCGGTTGCACCAAAGCTTCGACCTCAAAAAACGTCATTCATCCTAATGAAATAGGGGAAATCATTGCGAGAGTAGACACTTCTGGGCGCGAGCATACTAAACAACGTAAAGCCACGATTCGAGTGGTATTTAGCCATCCAACCGCGAGCGAAGTCCAACTTCAAGTCAAAACCTACATTCGACCCGACGTCGGTTTTGAG
>CAVGEG010000011.1:0-12779 GCA_963628165.1 Paratractidigestivibacter sp.
TCGGGAGCGGCAGGAGCGTCGGTGGCGGCGGGCTTGCAACCGAGGGAAAGACCAGCGGCGCAAACGAGCGCGAGAGTCAGAGCAAAGAACTTTTTCATTGTAACTTCCTTTATAAATGTTGAAACAAGACGTTAAACGCCGCAGATATGGTTCGGCGCACGCCATATGTCTGTGATAATCCTACCCCTAAAAACGTTTTTTAGCAAGGGTTTTGTATATAAAAAGACTAAAAAACGCGGGAATTTATCAAAAAAAGCGCTATAAAACAAACATTTTTGATAAAATACCGCGTTTATTTAGTCTTCGTTCTTCAATCGTGAAACTAAACGTCGGCGACGATCCGTTTCACTTTTTTCATACCCAAATCAGAGGGTGTGAATCTTGATATTGCGGTAAACGACGGGCTCGTTTCCATGAAGACCCTGAATACCGATGAAACCGGCGTTTTCAGTTTCGCACGGAGCTTTGTTGACGAGCCACGGATAGGGCTTGGATCCGTCGGGATTCTCGTCGGCCTTCGTCCATTTGCTCTTGTCCCAGTAGGTGATGAGCTGATCGTTCAAAACGACGGCGACGACGTTGTTGATCGACGCGACGGTCATGTGGTTCCATTCGCCCGGCGCTTTGACGACGTTGAATTCAGGAGCGCAACGACCATAAATGGCGCCGCAGTCGCTCATGTCGACGTCGCGTCCGAAGGAATCGAAGACCTGAACTTCGAAGGAATTCGGAATCCAGTTGTCTTTGTCGGTCGCCTGGATAATGATACCGGAGTTCGCTTTTTCGGTTGTCTTGAATTCAAGGTCAAGAATAAAGTTTTCATACTTGTCCTTCGCCCAAATAACGGAGTCCTTATTCGCGCTCAAGACGCCGTCGTCGTTCAACGACCAAACGGAGGAATCATATTCCGCGTCTTCGAGCTTATCGCCAAAGAGGGGCTTCCAACCATCTTTTGTCGTGTCGGCGTTCGTAATCGGAGAAATTACGGCGTTACGAATGCGCATTGGGGAATTGCCGTGAAGTCCCTGGAAGCCGATGTATCCGTATGGTTCGAAGCTCGCGAGAGTACGGCCATGGAATTTGCCTTCGATGTCGGTTCCGGCAGGGCTCTTCTTCGCGTCGGTCCATTCGGCGGTGTCAATTTCGTTGATCTTTTCGTCGTTAAGGATAACCGTGATCTTGCGACCTTTACTGACGACGACCATCTTGTTCCATTCGCCCGGTTTCTTCGTGACGTTCTTGGTCGGAGCCTGGAAGCCGTAGAAAGAACCGCAGGAGTGGTAGTCCGGAGTACTTCCGAAGTCGTCGAGAAGTTGGATTTCGATCGTGTTCGGAATCCAATTATTCTTGTCGGAAGACTGAATCAAGAAACCGCCGTTCGTGTGTTCAGAAAGATTGAACTCGAAAGAGCAAACAAACGCAGAATACTTCTGTTTCGTCCAAATGACGGCGTCCTTATTGGCGCAAAGTTCTTTCTGATCGTTGAAATACCAAACGCCTTCCGGAAAATCCCCTTCTTCCAAATTTTCACCGAAGAGAGGACGGGCCGATTCAGGCCCCATCGCGGCACATTTCGCGGGGCATTTCTGAGCTTCGTCAGCGCGGGTCGCCTGGCCGACAAAAAGGCCGCTCATGACGACGGCGGCGCAGAGGGAGACCATCGAAAGTTTCATATTCAATCCTTTCAAATTACCATATAAAGAACGCCGCGCCACGTTCTATCAACGTTGCGGCGCAAATCTCATTCGGTTCCATTATATCAGAAAAAAGAGATATGCGTTACACAAAAGGACGTAAAAACCGCTAATTATTTTTAAATTCTTAGGCTTCGCTATTTAACGCCCGTACCTCTGAATGAACTGCGCTATCTTAACTCCTGTTGAGCTCAAAGGATACTCCTTCAACGCCGAGATCGGAACCCAACGCCATTCTTTTACCAAAGGTTTTCCTAATTCTTTTTTTGTCGGTTCCGACGCTTGGAAGAGTTCTGGAGACGAGGGAACGATCCGCTCGACGTCGTCAAAAAGAGCGCGTTGGATCGGCGCCTCAACGGTAGAAGTCGCGTTTTGTAAGCGACATAAAGAAAGCTTTATTCTGTAACGAGTTACAGAATGTCTAAAGAGAGTCAACCGCGCGCCTGGACGATACTGCGCGGGGGGCGCTCCGATTTCGTCCTCTAAGAAAAGAGAGATACGATCGGATAATTCCGGGTCGTTCCTCCAACGCTCCCCTTCTTTGAACGCCGGATCGATCACCTCAAAACGCGGAAAATCCCAAAGTCCCGCCCACAAGGCGTATTCTGGGCGGCGAATCAACAAAACGTCGTCCGCCACGTCGTCGTTCATCGCGTCAAGGGGCGCGACGTTCCTACGAGAAATCCAAAGCGCGACGTCGACGCGCGGCGTGATCGTCGCACGTTTTTTGAGAAGCGGAATCCGTTCCTGAAGCCCCAATTTATTCGCTCCGCACCAATTCGCCAAAGGACAATCCTTGCATTGCGGATTCGAAGGCTGGCACACAAGCCGTCCTAAATCGGTTAGCGCCGCGTTAATTTTTCGACAAAGATCTTTAGGTCTCGGCGCGGAGTCCGCGGGGAGCCAATTTTGAGCGAAGCGCCAAAGGATCTTTTGAGAAAGCGCGCGAGTCGGCTCCGACTCCAACGCGACGAGGCGCGAATGGAGTCGCGTCGTATTCGCCTCGAGAATCGCAAAAGGAAGGTCAAATCCAAAAGAGAGGATAGCTCCCGCGCAGTACCTTCCAACGCCGTCTAACGACGTTAAATCCTCAAATCGATCGGGGACGCGACCGTCGAAGCGCTCCACGATCTCTTTCGCGGCGTTCCTCAAAGCCTTAGCGCGGCGATAGTATCCCAGCCCTTGCCACAACGCAAGGGTTTCCTCCTCCGAGGCGCTCGCCAACGCTTGGGGATCGGGAAAACGCGCAAGAAAACGTTCAAAGTATCCTAACGCCGTCTGAGTCGTCGTTTGTTGGAGCATGATTTCACTAACCCAAACGCGATACGGAGTCGGATTATCGCGCCACGGAAAGCGCCGTCCGTGACTCTCAAACCACTGAAGCAAAGCGTCGCGCGCGCAGTCAAAAGGGAACGCGTCCCCACGACCGCGCGCGTCGACGAATTCGTCGGACGTCGACACTCTATCGTCTCGCCAAAAAAGCGCGACGCGCGTCCATCTTCATGTCGCGTTCCTTCATCTTCTGACGCTTGTCGTGAATCTTCAAACCGCGTCCCAACCCCAGGAGCAACTTCGCTCGACCGTTTCGAAAATACAGCTTCAACGGAACGAGCGTGATTCCTTTTTCCAACGCTTTTTTTGCAAATTTCTGAATCTCGCGACGATGCAAAAGGAGCTTGCGATCGCGACGCGTCTTGTGATTGAAACGATTCGCTTCGATATAGAGGGGAATATCGCAATTCACCAAAAAGACTTCGTCTTTACGCAAGCGCGCGTACGATTCCTTAAGGGAGACCGTGCCGCAACGCAAGCTTTTCACTTCGCTTCCGACAAGTTCGATCCCGCATTCCAATTCCTTGAGAATCTCGTATTGAGATCGCGCGTCTCGATTGTCGCTAACGACGCGTTCAATGCCGTCGTCTTTTTTGTCTTGTTTTTTCGTATTCGACTTTGCCATTCTTTCTCCTTCGCGCAGATTGCGCGGCGGCTGAAAATGCATCTTTTCTTGCGTATTAGTCTATAAGAAGGGCGTTACGCGTCAATACGGCGTAAAGAGCCCTCCGTCGACCGCTATCTGGTAGAGCCACGGCGAAGTCCATGGCGTCCAGGTTGGATAAAACGCGGAAGCGACGGACCACGCCAACGCCGCATAAGCGATCCAGCGGAGCGCGCGATTCTTCGCGCAACGTTCAAGCGCGGGCATTAGGCATAGCGCGAAAAAAGGAGCTAGCGGGAAGAACCATCGCGGCGAACAGCACACGCCGCCGTAATTTCGATCCCCTTGGTCGCGCGTCATAAAGAACCAGAAGAAGACGACAGTAAGGGTCAGCGTCATCGACGCTAAAAGCTTCGTGACCCGCGCCTTATCCTCGATCGTCGGACTCGCGACGCTACCGACCGTCGACGAATTCCCAGAGACGCCTCGGCGCTCGACGAGCCAAAGAATTGCGCCAATTATACTCAAGATCCATATCGGCGAAAGAGAAAAAACGCCGCGCAATCCGATCGTCGAATGGAACGCGTAACGCGCGATCGAAGGTTCTCCCTTGTCTATTCCCGTACGGTTCGCCCAATGACTCAGCACGGCGTAGCGCATTTCTCGGGGACGCCCGGCGGGATAATACGCGTAATAGTACCAGTCGTTCGGGTCGAAACTAAGTTCGACGTCGTAGGATTCGGAAGCGTCGCTTCCCTCTCCAGCGAGAGAGCGTTGCAAGTCCATATGGTCGCGTTTATGGGCGTACGCAGGCGTCCAAATTCCGTGCGCAATATAATTTGTGGCTAAAAACGCCGCCGCGACGACCAGTCCCGCGGGGATCGCGCATAGAATCGTCTTTTTCGGTCTCTTCACAAGGAGCGTGACACAAAGGAAGAGCGCAAACGCCGTCGCGGGAAGATCGCACGCAACGGCAAACGCTCCAAAGAAGCCCGCGCAAACGTAATACCACGCGCTCTTTCGTCCGTTCAAAAGGATCTCGTGCGCCGCCCAAAGCGCGATGGAAATCGCGGCGAACCCTGGAACGTGATTATTGAGCGTGGCGACGTAAGAGAGGCAGAAGAATCCAAAGATCGCGGACGCTAGCGCGAAAATCTTCGTCCATGCGGAGGCGCCCAAGGAATCGACGACGCGCGCTAAACAAATAAACGCGATCGCTAGCGGAATGAGGTTGTAAAAGACCAATAGAATCCGCGTCGTCAAAAAAGGATTCTTGACGAGGGACAGACCAAAGACGTTGTGCAAAAACCAGTAGGGAGCCGCCATAACCGTCGGCAGAAGGGGCGGTTTACTCGAATAAAGGTACCCGGAGCTCGGATTCTCAGGGCGCCATACTTCGTCGGGGAGTCCGTGCTTCACGACGTCGATCGAATCCCAACCGGGGGTTTCCCACGCCTTGTCGATCGCATAGGGAACGAGCTTCTTGACGTAGCGTTTCGCCTTCATGTTCTTTTTTTCGAAGCGCTCGGGCGCGGCGGCGGCGCAGTTGACAAGGATTTCTTCGGGATAGTATTTGAAGGCGACTTTTCCGTCGTCTTCCCCGGCCCTTTCTTTCAACTCTTCGATACGCGCGTTGATCTCCGCGCTGGAAAGGTCGGGAACGAAGCGATAGACTCTCGCGTCCTTTTCGACAAGCGCGCGGATCGTCGCCCAACGACTGCGATCGTTCGCGCAGAGAGTCGGGCGCGCCTTCGACGCGTCGGCGAGGAGCGCGTTATAGATTCGTTCCATCTCCGCTTCGTAGCGTTCGCCGACGACGCCTTTGTCGCGCAACGCTTTAGAACGCTCTTCCATCGTTTTAGGAATTTGCGCGAGTTTGTAATTTTGCATCGTTCTGTCGGGAACGGAATCCACGCCGACGATTTTCCCAAAACCAATTCCGACGGCAACGACAATAAGAATCGTCATGAGTGCGCGCGTCGACAAATTATCGCGAGAAACGACAATCGCGTCTTGTTCTTCTTTCTTTTGCCCTTCCATTTGCAACACCTCGCACTATTTCTTATTGCCGCGAATCCAAGTTTGTTTTTGACCGGTGGACTGACGCGGAGTCGTTGGATCAGGCGTCAAGACGGAGCCTCGGCCCGAAGGATCGGCGACGAGTCCCGACGCCAACGAATCGTTCGCCGCGTCGACCGCAGAAAAGAGACCGTCGGAATAGGGAACGCTCGCGGCGGGGTCAGTTCCGAGAACGGCAAAGGCGTCCGAACCAAAATCCGTCGCAACAGCTCCCGACGCGCCTAACCCGCCGCCGACGCCTGCAGTCGGAGCCCCCGAGGCCACGTCGGAGATAGTCGCAGGGATCGCTCCCGTCGCGTCTGGGGTAAAGACAGTCGATTCGCCGACAACGCCGTCAAGAGGTTCGTCGACGGGAATATCGACGGGGGCGGCGTTTTGCACGCGGTTAAATCCGGCGCGTTCTCGAGTCGCGCGAACCTGCGCGGTACGATCGGCGCTGGCGCGACCCGTTTCGACTCTTCCGCGCGTTTCGCGGTTCGCAGCGGATCGCGACGCCGCTCCTCGATTCGCCGCGGAACGCGTCGACGCTTGGCGATCGCCAGCGCGATTCTCCACGATTGTTCGCTCCGCCGCGACGCGTTCGCGCGCCTGACGTTCGCGCGGAGCTCGCGCGCTTCCCGTCGCGTAAGGATTCGCTCCGGTTCCACGCGCGCGCGTCGTCGCCGTTCCCGTTCCGCGCGAGTTCGCGACAATACCGCGCGTTACCGAAACTGGAACGCGACGCTCAATCGTCTTCGCGCGCGCGAAGGGCGTCGTCGGCAAATAAGCGACGACTTCGTAATAGCTCGGTTCCGAAACGCCCAATTCCGACGCCATTAATTCCAACGTCGCATATTCTCCGCTATTCATAAAATCGACGCACACGCCCGTCTCATTGTAGACGACGTCCCTCGACGCCATCTCCTGTGCGGTCGTCAAGAACGAAGAACCGTCCTGCGTCGGCGACTCGCCGCCAAGAGCCCCAGCCCCGCTCGCGACGATCGTCGACGCGTCACCCGTCAAACTCGATCCACCCAGGAGACTAGCAGGTTGAAGTTCGTCCATTTCGCCGTTCGCCAAATCCTCGACCAGCGGAATCGCTGGAGCCGCGCTGTTGCCGTTGTTCTTTGAGACGATAGCCGACGGCGTTTTCGGAATACCGCGCAAGGCCCTTAAAATGGACTCCGGAGTTCTATACGTGTTGAAGACGTCGACCTGTTCTCCCGACGTCGTAGTCCCCGGCATAGCTGTCAGCGCCCCCGACATAAAGCTCGAATTGACGCCCGAGTCGACAGACAGACTAGAGGCCTGTTTTTCCAACGCCTCAACCGTTTCGACGGTAGGCGCGTAAGGGAGAGATAAAAGTAAAGGGGACGCGCGATATAGATCGACGTCGTCCAGAGGAGCGAGTTTCAGCTCGACTTTGATCGCGACGGGGAGCCCGTTCTTTTCTAGACTATCCCAGGAAGAGCGCCATTCTTTTCCGTCAAAATAACTGAATCGACAGTCAAGAACTTCCGGCGCCCACGTCGTTCCGTCGTCGCTGTCCATTGCGATTTGCGCCGCGCTCATCGGCGGATCGAAAGACCATGAGGAGGAAGAATCGGACGTCAGGTCAAAATACGAATCCGTGTCAGAACCTGAGCCGGAAAGAGTTGACGACGACTTACCAGGAGTGGACGACAGAAAACCGGCCAGTTGGGATTGCGAGGCGTCGTCCAACACCTCGTCGCCGCCAAATTCGCCGAACGCGCTCTCTTCCTCCGACGTTTCATAATCTAACTCGCGACGCGACAATCCAAATTTTTGCGTCAACGGGCGCATACCGTCCCAAAAGAGAGGCGTCGACGAAGACGGAGTCGTCGCATTCTGGGAGTACGCCGCCTCGTCGGCAAAGCTGGAAAGGGAACCGGCCAAATTCGATCCTAAATCGGTTCCATTCTCCAGAGACTGCAACGTCGCTTCAGTCGTTTCCTCGTCTTCTCCAGGAAATTTTTGAACGGAGTTGATCGGGACGAATTCATAGAAGATCGTCTTGAGCTCGGGTACTTGTCGCAATCCCGCTTTCTTTTCGCCGCCAGCCATGACGCGTCGGTTTTCGTCGACGTCGGCGATCGGCGTGAAAGAACTCGGCTGCACGACGTCGATTTGAAGAGAACGCGAATCGCCGCGCAATCCGAAGTGGCGAACGAATTGGCGATTAGGATCGTTTCCAACGTCCAAGATAGGATCCTGTACGGCGGCGCCCAAATCGTCGCTGAGCATCTGCGAAATCGACCGCGCCAGTTGCGCGCGTCCAACACGGCGTTCGTTCGCTGTGTAATTACGAGAAAAAAGTCGAACGATCGACGAAATGCCGACGAGAAGGACGGACATCAGCGCAAGGACGAGCAGAATTTCCAACAACGTAAAAGCGCGGCGCTCGCGCGTTACTCTGCTTCTTCTCAATATCCTGCTTGTCATCATAACGTCTCTTTGAAAAATGATACGTTTTAAAATAAATAATCGTTAGAACCCCCCGCCCCGTCCAACGATCCTCCCCCTAATGGAGACGCTGTTTGCCCGGCGCTATTTGATCCAAAACCGCCCGTCATAGGAGAAAGCGAATCAAACAAACTCTCTTGACCGCCGTACAGAGCACCGTTCAACATGGTCGAACTTCCGCCAAGACCGCCCCCAATACTTTGAGCCCCCTGAGCCAAATCTTGCGCGACCGTCTCCCCCGTGCCCTCGACCGTCGTCGCCTGTCCGTTTTGTCCGATTTTTACCACGCGCGTTTGCACGTTCGCACGACGCGCGTATTCTTTGATCGCGAAACGCCGTCCTTGCGACGCGACGCGGCCCGTCGCTTCCCCCGACGCGTCGACGCCCATGCCAATCGGCGCAGGGGTTTCGTAACGACGCGCCGTTATTCTCACGGCGACGATACTGTCGAGAGGACCGTCGACGAGTTCAACTTTCGTCGTCCAGTTCGGTTCGTCTGGCACAGGTAATTCCACGCCAAGGGTCGCGGTTATATTTCCGGAAAGAATCGAGCTCATCATGCTGTCGCAGACGAGCTGAACGTTCGTCTCTTCTTTGACGCGTTTCGAGTAGGTCGCGGAATTCTTCATCATCATGCTGATAATGGCGAGCCCCATTCCCAGCACGGCGAGAACGATAAGAATTTCCAAAAGCGTAAAACCGCGTCTATCTACGTTGGTCATTCAAATCCTCCCCCAAGGGATTCGCGGCGTTTCCCAATGCGTCGACGCCATTAAAGACGGATCCGGACGCCCCCGACGTCGCCGTTCCCAAAGGATCGTTCGAACTAGAGGACGCGTCAAAACGGTACCCGGAACGTCGAGAAGTCGATCCGTAACTCGGCGCGAACTCGGAGTCGGAAGTTCGGGAATCGTCGAGTAAGTTAGCGCTTCCCTCAACCTCGCTTTGCGTCTCCATCGTCGACGAATCAGGCGCGGCGGTCGTTGATCCGCTTGCGCCAAGCGCAACGTTCGTATTTCCCTCCGCCGACGTCTCCACACCGGGATTCGTTAGACGAAAATATTGTTTTTGAGTCAAAACGCTATCCCCCGCCGTCATTCCAGTCGGAGCCGACGTAATCGACGAAATACGCGCGTACCCCGTCATTCCACGAAGACCGATCTCCGAATAATACGAATATTTTCCGACGTTTGCGAGAGCGAGCACGACAGTCGAGGTTCGCCCATTCGGAAAAAAGAGGACGGGTTCGGACCAGACGTTGGAAACGACGGCGCTCGAGTTTTCCTCTTCCAACGTGTCGGTCGACAATCCGATTCCACTCGTCTGCGCCGACAGTCCGCCTCCTAGAGACGTCGACGAGCTCGCCGTTGGAATTGAACGCAACGATCCCCCTAAACGTGAGCCCATATCTTCTCCCGCGTCAAAATCCGAGCTATTCGTTTGGTCGGCGGAAGAAGACGCCGAACCGGGACGGTTCGCGCGAAGTTGCGTCGGCGTTGAATCGGAGAGACGCGCGTAGCGTAAAAGAGCTCCTCCCTTCGCTTCCTTGCGAACGACAAGACCGTCCTTATTGACGCGCCATGCAATCGTATTGTCCGTTCCTCCAATTTGTTTCTCCGTCGAGTTCATCTCGCGAATCGTCGTCGTTGGGAGCGTTCCCATATTCTGAAGCGTTCCCAACGAAGCTCCTAAGGCAAACTCAGAGCCTCCCGACGAAATATCCGTCGCCATTCCAGAGTAAAAATCGCCGGAAAGGGATCCCCCGACGGTATTATCCAAACCTGAAAGATAAGAAGAATCGACGCGAAGAGAAGTTTCCGCTTCCGCAAGGTCGGCTTCTATATTTTCCTGAGAGAAGAGGTCGTCCGACGCAACCTCTCCCCCCATTCCCAGCGGATCGGAAACGCTCACGTCATTATAGTACGAAGAGGAACCGTCGTCAAACGCGCTCGACGAAAGGGAGCCCCCCAGCGCGTCTCCATAAAGATCCGAAGCGGCGTCATTACTGCGATAGATCGATTCTTGAAGCGTTCGCAGAGGCGCAATCTCATAAATTCCCGTTCCGGGAATAAACCGGAAGAAGTACGCTTGTCCGGAACGCATCGCCAGAAGTCGAGTTCGATTTAAATCGATCTGCAACTCAACGACGCCGCTTTTAAAGAGGGAACGCGCGTGTTGACGCTGATATGTCCCAACCCCCATTGCGGCGACGACCGTAATGAGAGCCAGAACGAGGATCTGTTCAAGCAACGTAAAAGCGTTTCGTTTCATCATAACAGATCAGTTTAACGACTTCGATTAAATAAAACAGACGCGGCGTAGCCATATGCCGCGCCGCGTCGCATTTAACAACAGCGTTGCGTCACGGTAATCGTCATAGAACATCTAAACGTCACGTCCAACGCTGTCTGAACAAATTAATACAAGCCGCCGACGCCTGTATTTCCCCCTCCCGCGCCATTGTTCATATTCATGTTGTTCATGCCGTTCGCGCCCGTCATGTCGTAAGAACCTTGCATGTTGTTCATGCCGTTCGCGCCCGTCATGTCGTAAGAACCCTGCATGTTGTTCATGCCGTTCGCGCCCGTCATGCCATAAGAACCCTGCATGTTGTTCATGCCGTTCGCGCCCGTCATGTCGTAAGAACCTTGCATATTGTTCATGCCGTTCGCGCCCGTCATGTCGTAAGAACCCTGCATGTTGTTCATGCCGTTCGCGCCCGTCATGCCATAAGAACCCTGCATGTTGTTCATGCCGTTCTGCTGCATCACGTTCTGTTGTTGCTGCTGTTGCGCTCTCATCATACCGGTGTTGTCGTTCGGATCCCAACTGATAATATCGTCGCTCTCGGGATCGCCGTTGTTATCTTCTTTATCGGGACCGCAGGACCAAACGGCAGGCTTCTTACCGTCCCCCTTCGTCGTAGGCCATTCGTAACGATACGGTTGCTTCCACGGATCTTTCAAATCTTGTTCAGCGACGTACGGTTCGGTGATATGAACGCGCTTCACCTGCTGTTGTTGCTGAACGCCATTCGCGCCCGTCATGTTGTTCATGCCGTTCGCGCCAAAGCCGCCCGTCATGTTGTTCATGTTGTTCATGTCGTTCGCGCCAAAGCCGCCCGTCATGTTATTCATGCTGTTCATGTCGTTCGCGCCAAAGCCGCCCGTCATGTTATTCATGTTGTTCATGTCGTTCACGCCATAACCGCCCGTCATATTTTGCATGTTATTCATGTTGTTCATGTTGCCGTTCGCGTTCATATTCATAAGAACATTCGAACTGGGCTGGGGATTCGGATTGTCGAGATTAGCCAGGATATACAGTCCTTCTTCCTGAGTCGGATATCGTCCGAAATCCATAAGGAACATCTCGAGAGCGTCGTTAAACTTACTATCGATCTGAACGGTAGCGGTTCGAATCAACGCTTTACGGTAGTTGCTCCAAACAGTCGTCCCCAACAGACCGATGACGACGATCAAAATCGCCATAACGATGAGGAGTTCGAGGAGTGTAAAACCTGCTCTTTTCAAGGATATTCCAGCAACGCGTTTCATATAAAGAACGCTCCTTACTAATACTGTTCAGGGGGAAAAAGAATAAGCCGACGCGCTTTCGCGCGTTATGGATCCATCCAACCGCTATTCAATAGGCGCCACAACTGCCATTCTGGGCCGATTATAGCGTATTCGAAATCAAAAGAAAAGAGTATTTCGCACTTTTTTAGGAATTTACAGAAAATGCTATGATAAATTCCCCAATAGAAATAATTATAAACCGGCGCGTTCCACCGTCCTTCGGCAAAACCACGCCGTCTTTTCACTCTTTATTCGTCTTTCGCCGCGCTCACAAGAACGCTCTCGGGAGTCGACGTTTTCGATCGCGAGACGTCCCATCCGCGCGGACGCGTATCAAAGCACTTCGGCCCGACCTCAGCGTCGACATACGGGTCGCCTCCGTCGGGAAAAGTTTTAGCGCGCGCTTCGCGTTCCTCTTTAGAGGGAGGCAATATGGTCGGGAACCAGCACCATTTATTGTTAGGATCCTCGTTTAGAGTCTTGCAACCAGCGATAATAGGGGCCAGCGTCGCGCACGTCGCCGCAAAAAAAGCGCGACGACTCATCGCTTTTCGTCCTGTTAAGTCTCTACTATTCACCTGTCTTGTCCTTTATTATCAACGCGAATCAAACGCTCGCCCCACATTCCGCCGCTCGACTCCTACGCCTACGCAGTCGGCGCGTCAAAAATTCTCGTCGATTATATAAAATATATTGGGCGTTAATCCATACCAACATCGAGGTTCATTTCAAAAATTATCCAAGACCTTAATTTCCTGCGACGCTGATATTGCGTGAATCGTATCGTCAGACGTCAATTTAACGCTTAAACAAAAACAATATCGAAGACACGAGAAATCTTTTAGCGGGCTGGTTTAAATGATTATTCAGGCTATACGCGCGAGAATATAAAAAAGGATCAACGAGAAGTCGACCCTTTTTATCAAAGACGACGCACTATGCGTTCGTCATTTCTCTTCCGTTGCAATGAAGGGGAACTGAATGGAACCCGAAGTCGTGTAACCGAAGGTGAAGGAGATCGTCTCCGTC
>CAVGEG010000011.1:12869-55609 GCA_963628165.1 Paratractidigestivibacter sp.
CGTCGGTCGTCCGCGTAATCGTCAGATCGGCGACTTCGGCGGCGCACACGTCAGGCGTCGCGTTCGCGTTCTCCTCGGCATAAGACAACGCCGCTTTGTACGCCAACGTCGCGGGGTCTTCTTTCGGAAAGGAATATGGCGCTTGCGTCAGGTCGGTTATCTGGTATGGTTTAGCCTTTATCGTCGTCAACGCGGCGCGTCAAATATCAGCGTATTCAATAGGCAACGCGCCGTCTCCATAAAATTAACGCGTTACATAGTCGATAACAATCATCGATTGAAGGAATCGGCCCATATAATAAAACGAATGGATGTTGTCGCGTTTCAACCGAGGCAACACGTCGTCGCGATTTTTAGAATCGTCATAGGTCGTATTTTCAAGATAGGTTGTCATGACGTTTTCAAGAATCGTCGCGCCAGGCACGAAGAATATCGACCAATTTCCAATCTTCAATATCGTGTTGGCGCTCCAGCATATCTTTATGCATAGAATCGAAACTTCCCTTCCACAACGAATTTTCATGATGCTCGGGGGCAAATAGAACGCAAATTGGACGCCGGGTTGCAACTCAGTAAGGTAGTTGCAAAGTTACGTCAAACTATCTAGGAGGCATTCCTTTCCCGCCGCCGCTTTGAAGGTGTGGTTTTCGGATTGAGGGAATCGGTATTCCGCGCCAAAGAAGTCGTTATAGAATCCCTGGATAATCACGAGATCCCACTGATTCTGATTCATCGCGTATTCAATTGTTTTTTCGCCGAGGTTGTCGGCGTTTTTCTCGCGCACCCAGGCGCGTTTCGTTTTATTCCACTTCCAATACTCGCAGAAGTTGAAACGAGGATCGCCGTAGCCGTTGTTGACGGCGCCCAATTTCTCCCTTTGTGCGACGGTGAAAAGATTCGGCTTACTATGCTCCGTCGCGTTCGTGAGTAGGTAGTACCTCAGATTAAATTCGGTTTCCCCCTTTTTCGACCCTCGCGCAGTTGGCGAAGTATCCAAGGGAGCGTCCTCCTTGATAGAGCTCCCCAAATTCGCCGTCGGCGTCGTCCAAAAACGGAACGAGAGCCGCGGCGTCGGGAAGTTTCATTCTCGCGTCTAGCGACAAGCTATTTCCGATGAAGAGAATTTTCAACGTCTTCTTTTCCGTAACGCCGTTGTATATCATCCAACCCAAGCTATCCGCGAAAAACGTGTAATTACCTCGATCCGCACCCGTTAAGCCTGTTACAGACGCCGTATACGCGCCGGAAGCGCGCTCGCTTGCGCTGATAAATTCGGGCCCAACGTCATCTTCGTTCACCGTGTTGCCAAGAGTCGGAATCGCAGAATGCACAGTTCCGTCGTACGCAAAGCGAGTTTCAGACGGCCACGACACGCTTACTTCGCGCGGCGTGATCTCAACCGTCGCCTTATTAACCGTCGATTTATACCCCGTTTGTTCCGCCTTGACCCAGAAAGTCAACGAGCCTTCGGAGACTGTTCGAACCGTCGGAGTCTCCGAAGAATAGCTCTTACCGTCAACGCTGACCCCGTCGACTATCACGATGTGCCCCGCGCCTTCGTAAACGAAGGAACCGCCCGTCACGGCAAAGTCAAGATCGGGGAGTTTCGGATCGCCAACCGACTCGATTCTCGAAAGCCGAACCAAGACGGGATCCGTTGAAAATCGGTTTGTTTCGGAGCGTTGCATCGCTCCAAGAAGATAACAAATTTGCCGCTATCCAAATCAACGAATCGGGAAGGACGACTTTTACGACGCCCGATTCATTCTTCGGCTACTTAAACCTTGCAAATCGCGTATAATACCCGCCTGGCAAAATCCCAGAGATATAGTAGAAACCGGTACGTCCGGAATTCGCCCCCGAATGCGGAATCGTCACAATTCGAGTACTCTTGTCAAGAACAGCCTCGCCGATTTTAAAAGAGATCGACATGGAGGCGTCGTCGAGAAGGGGCATCTTCCAGACGTCGGAGTCGGCGTCATAGAGCGACGACCACTTCGAACTGTTAAACGTTCCGTCAATATCCTTGCTTTCCACTTGTTTTCGAAGAAGCGTCGAAAAAAAATACGACATTGGCGGATTAAGAACCATCGTTGTTCGAACGCCTATTCGCGCAAGTTCAGGATAAGTCGAAGCGATGTAGAATTCGAACCGAGGATTGGTCGCGCTCGTGCTCGCGTTTACGGAATAGAAGCAAACAGACTGCGCAAGAGCTAGGTTAAAGAACCTCAAAAGCCAATGCGCGATATTCTTTTTATTACCGTTCCAAGTCGTATGCCCGTCTTCCGCGTCGGCGAAAGCCGAGAGAACTTCTCGCGCGGAGAGAGAAAAGAAGTAATCGCCGTTGATAAGAGGATCATAAAAGGTTATTTGCGCACGAGTCGCCGACTTCGTATTCCACGTCGTCGCCGTATAATATTCCGGCGCTTTCACAACAGGGATAAGAGCCGCGAGTTCGGCGCTTTTTATCGCGTGTTGAGAAGTAAAACTATTCGCGGAAACAGTCGCATTCTTTCCGCTGACAATCGACCGATTCCGACGTCCTGACGACCAGCTAAACGTATCTATGCGACGTGATCGATTTGCCGACGTAATACATTCCGCCGAACGTCCGTATAGGTCTCCTTGAACTTACTCGCCGTTCTCGTTTCCGGAACGAAACAAGAATAGGTCAGCCCGCTCTCCCAATCGGAATTCGCGACATATTCATAGTACGAGTCGTCTCTAAAGCAGATCTCCGAAGGATCAAACGCTCCTTTGCACAGCGACAGCTTGTCGCCATTCGCTTCAAACCAAACGCCCGTCGCCCAATCGTCTTCCGTCAAAATAACCGACGTGGCGCGCTCCTCGCTTCGCAAAAAGTACTCCGACACGCCTTCGTCGGGAGGGTTCGTCTCTTGACGCAAAAAATACGAATTAAACGCAAATTTCTTCTGAATAAACGGATAATTCTCACCGTAGAAGACGGCGCAATTCGTAACGACGCCCTCGTATAATCCCGAATTCAAAAAGATCAGCAGATCCGACTCAGGGAAAACTCCGTCGCGATTCGGTATAAACGTCATCCATTGTCATTCATTGTCATTCATTGTTGACCGCATTTGTAGACGTACTGCGTCAGGATCAAGACGCCTTGATTTGCAGACGTGTCGTTAGCGACATAATCCCTGGAGAGAACGCGCCACGACAAGCTCGCGTAATATACGACGTCGTATTAACGCGAAGACAGATCGTGGGTGCGAAGAGGCGCAGTTCCAAAAGAAAAATGTCGAAGTTTCCGCTCCAGAGGCTTTACAACACGGAGCGAGAACGCTAATTAATAAAACGGCGCACAGTAAAAATCTAAAGCGCCCATTTCAGTTCTTCAAACGACAGTCTAGTATCATTTTCACCGTTTTACGAAACGCTTTAAAATTTTGAAAGAATTCGTCTTTCACCATCATATCAGACGTTCCCACCAGAAACCGTTTCCATAAATTAGAAAAAGGCAACGTCAACGGCGTACCTAAGCCGTTAGGACGCGTTGTGTCACAGCACGCTAAAGACAGTAGGAAGGGAGAAGACGCCGCGCGCAAGGCAAGAACAAGAAACAAAAAACCGAGTCGTTTCAACTAAAACCGACTCGGTTTCGCTTGTCAGTGCGGGTGAGAGGACTCGAACCTCCACGGGATAAACTCCCATCAGGCCCTCAACCTGACGCGTCTGCCAATTCCGCCACACCCGCAAGTAACAGTGGTATTATACATGAGTTAGCGCATTTATCAAGAGACGAGTTTTAAAATATCTCAAGAAATTCTCGACGCGTCTGAGAACGGGGCGAAACACGACTCGTCGCTTCTCGCTCTCGAAAAATCTTTACGCGGCTTCATTCCTTTTTTCCTTCTTTGAATCGACATGAAAGGTCGCGCTGAGATCTACACTTAGAGTCGTCAATTTATTATTTCCTAAAAAAGCAAACATTTCCCAAGGAAGTCTTAAAACTAACTTGACGCCATCCCTATTTTTTGAACAATGAAAAGCGCGTGTCGCACGAAAGATAGACGCGCATTTTTTCCGATTTCACGAATAGGTAAAAGTACAAATGACGAAAACGCGAGTAGGTTGGATCGGCGCAGGCGTAATCGGCGGTTCCTGCGCAACGCGTCTTCTTGACGCGCAGTATCCGTTGGTCGTTTTCACGCGAACGCGTTCTAAAGCGGCGCCGCTCCTTCAAAAGGGGGCGCAATGGGCGGATTCTCCAGCCGAGGTCGCGAAACGCTCCGACGTCGTTTTCTCATGCGTCGGTTATCCCCGCGACGTTCGCGACGTCTTCTTTGGAAAAGAAGGCGTTCTGGCCGGTTGGTTCAACCTTCCGCAGAATGAACTTTGCGACAAAATCTACGTCGACATGACGACGAGCGCGCCTGAGCTCGCGGAAGAGATTTACCGCGCCGCCCGAGACCATGGTTTCGCGGCTCTAGACGCTCCTGTGTCAGGCGGCGACGTCGGCGCTAAAAACGGAACCCTCTCCATCATGATCGGCGGCGACGAAAACGTTCGCGAAAAAATTACGCCGATCCTTCAAGTCTTGGGAACGAATATTCGACATTCGGGGCCAGCGGGCGCCGGTCAACGCACCAAAATGACGAATCAAATTTTGATAGCCGGGACGATGATCGGCGTTTGCGAAGCGTTGCTCTACGCCTACAAAGCGGGACTTGACCTGGAAAACGTTCTCGCGTCTGTCTCGACTGGCGCGGCGGGAAGTTGGTCCCTTTCCAACTATGGACCGCGAATCTTAAAGGGGGATTACGCGCCCGGCTTTTACGTCGAACACTTCGTCAAAGACATGGGGCTCGCACTTGCGGACGCCGAGGCGCTCGGGCTCTCACTTCCGGGGCTTGCTCTTGTGCGCCAATTATACGTCGCCTTGAAAGCGCAAGGCGGTTCGCGTAAAGGAACGCAAGCTCTCATTCAGGCGCTCGCCGCTCTGTCCAACGTCGACGCCTTCCAAAACTAACCATTTTACGACGGTCGTTCCTTCGAGTCTTTTAAAGACGCGTTACGTCCTCCGTTTTGATAGGAGAATCATGGAGTCTTCCTCATCCCAAACTCACAAAGATATTTGGAACGTTCCTAATATTCTCACGATCTCGCGAATACTGGTTTCCATCCTTGTTTTCCTCCTCTTCCCCTTCCATTTTTATCTAACTTGCTTTGTCCTTTTCATCGTTGGAGCAATCACAGATTTCCTGGACGGGTGGTGGGCGCGAAAATTTCATCTCGTCACTCAATTTGGACGCATCGTCGATTCATTCGCCGACAAAACCCTCGTCTGCGGTTCCTACGTCTATCTCGTTGCTAATCCGGATTTGCACAACCTTTTCCCTTCCTGCGAAGGTTCCTCCTGTCCCTTCGCCAACATTCCTTTAGGACTGGCGACATGGACCGTTGTCGTCGTCATTTTGCGCGAACTACTTGTGACGATGTTGCGTTCCTTGATCGAAGCGGGAGGCGGCGACTTCTCCGCAAAATGGGTTGGCAAATGGAAGGCGACGTTCCAGTTTATCAATATTCCGTCGGGTATGCTCATCTTGCGTTATCTTAGTCAAACGGGCTCGGCTCCTTGTTGGCTCAGAGTCGGTTTTCTGATAACGCTCTATGTGGTCGTCTTCCTCACGCTCTACTCAGGTTGGGTGTATATCAAAGCGGCGACAAAGCTTTTCAAAGCGAAAAACGAAGATTAATTGATTTTCCAACACTTTACACGGTCCGGCGCAACGCGCGTCGGACCTTTTCAGCAGATATATGACCTCCTCCTTTCATTACGCGCCCTCGAAAGGCGTTCCGTGGTCTCTCGCCACCGCCCTGTGTCTTTTACTCTTTAGCATTACTATAGCCCCCTTTATATCAGGCGCGACAATCCGCTCTGTAAAGGACTACGTCTCTCCTTCCTTCCAGTCGACCGCCGAAACCAACGACGTCGTCATAGCGGATTCGGCTCCAGAATCTGAGGGAACGGAGAACGGGCTCACTCCTAAGAAGATCTCTCAACAGCATCAACTTGCGCGACTTCTAATTCGCTCGTATCATACGCCGGCGTTTACCGTCGTTCTTATCGTCTTCTTCTGTTGCGTCGTCATTCTCGCGCCGATCACGGAGGAATTCCTCTTTCGCGTCGTTCTTCAAAGCTCCTTTGAAAAACAACTCGAAGTCTATCCGACCAAAGAGCCGACTCCTCGCGCTTTTTACGGGGAGGTTCCCTTTGAACCGTCGTTAGAAGAAAGCAAAGATATTAAAAAGATCAATCGACAGAATGAAAGAGCCCGACGTTTTCGTCTTGCGGTCGCCATCGCAATTCCAGCGTTGATCTTCGCATCCCTTCACATCGCGTCCCCTGACGACGCCAACGCGCCCGAAGATATAAAAGTCGTCTACAACTTAGCGCTCGCGCACGCGCTTTCCAATATTCTAACGCTCGTCGTCGGTCTCGTCGTGCTCATCAAATTCAAAGGCGCGACCTTTGCTGATCTGGGATTCGACGTTTCCTTCTCTGAACTAATCCAAACCCCTTGGAGCTCGCTAAAAAAGACGATGAAAAGTTGGGGCCGGGGGATTCTTCTGATGTGCGGCGTATATCCGTTAGTCGTCGTCGTCAACGTCGTCTGCCAAAAATACTTCCCCGACGTTATCGTCGCGCCGATCCCGATCTTTGTCTTCGCTCTTATCGCGGGAAGCGTCTACTATCGGTCGCGACGTTATGCAACGACTATTGGGATGCATATGACGCTTAATTTCATCAGCTTCATCCTTCTATTAATCCTCATTTACCAATCCTTCTAAAAATAAACGTCTCCAGGCAGAAGTCTCCATTCCCTAAAAAACCAATAAAAAAAGCGATGTTTCACGTGAAACATCGCTTTTTGAATATAACGATCTGTCGCTCAGATCGAAGCCCCAAAGATCAGTTGGGTCAAATCCCTTATTGATCGGCGCCTTTTAATTGGGCAAATGAACCCGCAGTTGTCTAGGAAGTTCATCGTTTCAATCGTGGCGCGCGCAGGCTTATTCGCATAGCTGGCAATCGACACGAATTCACATGCGGCCAACTCGGCAAGCTTCGTAAGGCGATCGTTGAGTCCGATCTTGGTTTCGTCGCTATAACCGACGACGTAAATCTGAACGCTCTTTGAAATCTCTTTAATGTGCGCCACAAGAGAGAGGAACTTCGCGTCAAAATTCTCAATCTCGTCCGCCACCCCGATCTGAAGCAAGACCGCGCTCGGTTTCATGGGAGCGACCGTTTCGTCGTACAGCGTCGCGGCGACGTCCAACGTCATCTCGGAAAAGCTACGATTGTAAACGCGTTCGTTCAATTTGAACGCGTCTTTAATTTCGTCCAAGGAAATCTCATGAGATTCGGAGCCTCCGAAGATCACGACTCCTTTAGCGCTGACATACTGATTCAACGATACGTACTTCTGAATCTCGTTCTCAAATTGCGTCGCTTTTTTTTGCATGATAAACTCCGTAAAAACTTTCAACCTTTTTTTCCTTCACGATGACTGGCGCGTTTCGTTTTCTATCCAACGAGGCGTTGCGGAAATACACCAGAATATTCAACAGGACAATCGCGAGGTTTAAAAAATAGGCGATCAAAACATAGTTCAATTGATGAGTCATAAGCTTCGCCAAAATCCCCGCAGCGTATCCGGCGATAATCAAGAGGATAAAGGGAAGGCTCATTCCTTTAGCCGTTCTTGACCTATACGCTTTCATCACGTTAAGAGGCCATGAAAAGCCAAAGCACACCAACATAACTGTTTCCAAAATCGCACTCACAATCAACCTCCGTTTCTTCTTGTTCTGCAAATGAGTTTACCGCGTTATTCAAAAGAAAAAGTCTATTTTTTCTCGAGGGCGATTTATAAAACTTAGAAAAAATAAAAAGAAAAACTCGCGATTTTTTTTACTTTTAAAAGCGCCTTTAAAAAGTTCTAAACCTTGAACAGACGCCGTTCTAGGCAATAATTACCTCTAAAATTGTCTCTCTTTATCAAAAATCGGAGATCAGGATGCGTCTATTTTTACCTCCTTCTACGAAACAACGTTCGACGTCTATCAAAACGATTCAGGGAGAATTCTTTCGTTCTCAATTGCTCCTTATTATTCTTTTGGCGGCGCTTCTAGGCGTCTTTGGGGCGTTTGTGAACGTCAAGTTCGAGAACCACAAAAGAGACGTCAATATTCGCAACATCGCTAAAACGATCGCGCAAACACCTATTGTCAGAACAATAAAAACCAACACGCCGGAAGAAGAAAAAGAACTTTGCGACTATTTAAACACGCTCGTCTCCTCCCTTGAAGAAATAAACGTCGCGTCGATCGTCAACCAAGAATCTATTCGCGTTTATCATTCGCGTCCGGAGCTCATCGGAACAACATATTCCTCCACGTTTCCGCAATTCGATCGGTCGCGCGACACATATTCGATCAACGCGACGGGTCCTATGGGACGTCAACGCCGCGCGTTCGCTCCTATCTACGACTATAACGGCGAATACGTCGGATTCGTCATCGTGCTCATCCTCATGAAGAATATCCACAACGAGATCCTACAAGTTATCTCGATATTTCTCTTGGCAACCCTCGTCGCTCTTCTCATCGAGCTTATGATTTCCTCGCGTCTTTCTCAAAAGCTCAAACGCAGTTTAATGGGTTATGAACCGGACGTCTTCACAGCCATGTATCGTATGAGAGACAATATCCTCGAAACGCTGGAAGAAGGCGTCATAGCAGCAAATCAACATGGTAAAATTCTCTTCATGAACAAAACGGCGTTGCGCATATTCAATATTCAAGATAGAAAAGACGTCGAAGGGAAAGACGTCGCGGATCTCCCGGCGCCTATCCTCGCCAAAACGATTCTAAAAGGCGTCAAGGAAACGAACGTTCCTCTGAATAAACTCAACGTCGTTCTCGACTGCGTCCCAATTCTCGAAGACGGCGAACAGATAGGCGGCGTCGCGATCCTTCATGATCGCGCCGAATATACAAAGCTCATGGAAGACCTTTCCGGAGTCCGTTACCTTGTCGATTCTATGCGCGCCAACAATCACGACTTCACGAATAAGCTCCACGTGATTCTCGGACTCATTCAAGTGGGAATGTATGACCAGGCGATTTCGTATATTCAAAACGTCACGATCGTACAGCGAGAAACAATCAGTCAAATCATCAATAAGGTGCACGAACCGTCCGTCGCGGCGCTTCTTCTCGGAAAAATCTCAAGAGCCTCTGAATTGAATATTCGCTTCAAACTTCGAGAGAATAGCGAATATAATCAAACAGACGTCAACGTCCCCGCAGAAGCGCTCGTCACAATCATCGGAAACCTCCTCGACAATGCTTTCGACGCGATGAATTCCGATCCTGATTCGTCAAAAGAAAAAGAGTTGCTCTTTGGCGTCTATTCCAGTCCTGGATCACTCCTAATCTCAGTCGACGACACGGGCCCCGGTATTAACGTCGTTCCGATTGAGAAAATATTTGAGCACGGATATTCGACTAAGGGCGCCGGAAGAGGGATTGGTCTTTTCCATGCCAAAAATCTGATCGACGCGTTGGGGGGAACAATCGGAGTCGACTCCCAAGAAGGCGTCGGAACCTCTTTTACCGTCAGCGTCAAAAAGGACGAACACGATGTATAACGTTTTAATAGTCGAAGACGACCCTATGGTCGCAATGATAAATGAACAATATATTGTTCGAAATTCCAACTTTCACGTCATCGGCACGTGTGGCGACGGTCAAAAGGCGATCGACCTTCTGGAACGCACGAAAGTCGACCTTGTCGTCATGGACATCTACATGCCAGCTGTCAACGGTCTTGAAGCTATGCGCGACTTGCGCAATAAACAAATCGACGCCGACTTCATTATGGTAACGGCGGCAAACGATCGCGAAACGTTGGAAAAGGCGCTCCGTCTTGGCGTGATCGATTATCTTGTCAAACCTTTCACCTTTGATCGTTTTCAAAAGGCCCTTGATAAGTTCCTACTTCAGCGTCAAGCGTTTCATGAAGTCGACTCCCTCAATCAAAAGACGATCGACTCAATTATCACAATACAGCGACACTCCGACGCGCCTCCGAAAGGAGTGCAAATCAAAACCCTCAACTTGTTGCACGAAACGCTTAAAAACACACAAGGGATATGGCTCACGGGAGAAGAAATCGCTCAAATCAGCGGACTCACAAGCGTCACGGTTCGTCGGTATATGAATTACCTAGCCGAAACCGGGAAAATCGATTGCGAGATCAATTACGAAACAGGAGGCCGTCCTTGCATGAAATACAAGAGTAAAGAACAGACCTGTAAAAAAACAGATGTTTCACGTGAAACATCGATTTAACAACAAACAATGCATGTTTCACGTGAAACATAAAAAAGCGCCCCCTATTATAAGCGGACGCTTTTTTGAATCGACCGCTTTTCAAAAAACGATCGTCGTTAAGGTCTGACTCGGAAAAAGGGACAATGCGCCTACAAAGGTGTGTTCCTTTCCGAGAGCCGCGTTCATATTCAAATTATATGTCGCTCCAGAAGCGGAAGGAAATTCACTTCCCGTTAATGGAGCCACCCCTTGCGCCTGAGCGGTCGACGATATAAACGGATAAAAATGCAACGCCCCGTCGTTCGGATTGTACATGTTAAACACCCTCTCAGGAAGAGCCGCCCCGTGAGAGTAAACGCCCCCCTGAAGGAAAGAACCAAGGTCGCACGCCGCGCTCATCAACACTAAGGAAACGCGCCCGGCGGCCTCCCCTTCGCGAAGAGTTTGTCTCGCGCCTAAATACCGATTCTGCGTCGTCGCCAATGTTTCTAAAGCCGACCCCGTCAACGTCGCGCCAAAGCTGAATCCAATCAATACAACGTCGCTCTTCGGGCTCATTCTACCGATAAACTTTCCAAGCTCGACGCCACATTGTTGCGCAAAGAACTTCTTTTCTTTCGCGTCGATTCTAATTCGCGCGTATTCGCGTTCAGAGTTCCAACGCCACACGACAAGACGATACTTGCGATCAATTTTCGACTCGGCGCGCGCAGAGTCGAGCTTCTTTTTCAATAAAAGCCCGTCTCGCGTGGCATCTTGTAAACTCGTTTGGTATCCGTGCGCCCAAAAGACGGTAACACGAGAGGAATCGTCCCCCTTCAGGAAACTCTTGACGGTCTCCTGACTCCATCGGTCGCCGTTCCTCTTCCAGACCGAAGTCGAGCCGATATCTTGTTCGATCACCCAAAATTCGTCTTCTAACTCCACGCGCTGTTCTTGAGCGGCGTCCTGTTGATATTCGTCGCGAAAAGGGCGAAGAATTCTCGTTCTTCGGTAACCTCTCGTCTCTTGTTCTTGGTGTTCGTTGGATTCCGGTTCGCAGACGGGGAGAATAAGGGGAGCCGCGCCGCCGCCGGTATGGTAGGGAACGAAACGCTCGTTCGTGTTCTCGAACGACGCCTTAGTTTCCGAAGATAATTCGATTTTGGACGACCCGCACGAAACGGAAGCGCGCTCCGTCGAGTCGTATAAAGTTTCTTTCAGTTCTGTCTCATGAGACGTTTCTTCCATCTTTTTCTGGTCGTCAACCGCGGCGTTGGAAGATTCAGAGAACGACGCGTCCTCTTCAGTCGCCGGGTTGACTAATTCAAAAAAATCCGGTTCCTCTTCTTCCTGATTCTGAACGTCATCTTCATTTGCCGAGGAATCTTTGAGTTCCGTTTGCGCATTCTGCGCCACGTGAGGTTTCGTTTCAGCGTCCTTTAAAAGGATCTGAAAATCGCCGTTCGACTGAGATAAGGACTCCCCTTCCCCTTCTTGTTCTGAAGGAAACGCGCTAAGGTTGTCTTCGCCGATAATTCCTTCAAGGGAGTCGAAATGATCTTGATCGTAAGAATCGACGTCCTCTGCGGGAGTCGACGCAACGTCGCTAGAGTTCCAATCCTCTTCTTCGTCGGCGACGATCGTCGCTAAGGATTCCTCTACGTCATCCTCCGTCCAATCTTCATTCGCATCCGATTCAGAATAAACTTTGTCTTCGTCGAAGGATTCCTCCGTCACAAAGTCTTCGCCAGCGGTCAATCCCCAAATCGACGCGCTCATTTCCCCGAGAGAATCTTCGTCGACAGAAACTTCGTCTTCAGAAGATTCAACGTCGTTAGGATCGAAGACGATCTCGTCAGACTCAACGGAGTCTTCCTCGTCCAGCTCGTATATTTCGTCGTCGTTGGGATCGAAGACGATCTCGTCAGACTCAACGGAGTCTTCCTCGTCCAGTTCATATATTTCGTCGTCGTTGGGATCGAAGACGATCTCGTCAGACTCAACGGAGTCCTCTTCGTCTAATTCATAAATCTCTACGTCGGTCGATTCGATGGCGAATTCTTCAGTGTCGTTCTCTATGCTTCCTTCCATTTCGACAACGTCAACGTCGTTCAAATCCAAAACGTTATCACTAGACTCGTCGGTTTCAGACTCGTATACGTCGTCCATATCTAAAACGTTTTCGTCCGATTCAAGAGATTCTTCCTCGTCGAAACTATCCGAAAGATCAATAAAAGCGGCGGTTGTCGTTTCTTCATTGCTGTCGTTCGAGAGATCATTCGAATTTCCTTCGGAATCGTCAACGTCGACGATTTCATCTTCAACGATGAGATAAGAATCGTTCAACGAATCCGTTTCCAGCTCCTCTTGATCTTCGACAATCACATCAGATTCCTCTTCGAAGGAGTCGTCCGCGTCAAGTTCGATTTCATTAGAATCAAAGACAATCTCGTCGCTTTCTTCATCATCTTCTTCTTTGAAAGCGTACTCATTAGAATCAAAGACAATCTCGTCGCTTTCTTCATCACCTTCTTCTTGGAAAGCATACTCGTTGGAATCAAAAACGATCTCGTCGTCTTCATCCGAAGAAGCAAAGAACGTATTTTCCAATTCGTCCGCGTCTAAAAGACCGTTCTCCGAATCGTCAACAACGTCTTCGGTTTCGACAAAACGCGACGCGGAAACGCCAGAGAGCTCAAAGCCGGAGTTCGCGACGTCCAATGCCTCTTGGTCGTCATTCTCTAAAAGGTCGTTTGTCCCGAAGCTCCAATCCTCGTCCGATTCGACAGACTCGTCTCCTAGAACATCGACCGCATCGGAAACGGTAAGAGAATCCGTTTCATCAACGTTATTTTTCTGTTCAGCAGATTCTTCGTCAGCGAGCGTCATTAAACCGTCAAACCTCTCCATCTCAGAAGAACTAAAAGAGGAGTTGTTTGCAGATTCTTCAACAACAGGCTTCTCAGACTTAACGTCGGAAGAAACGCGAATCGTCACGCCGTTACTAACAAGAGAGCTCGCCATCAGCTTCCCTTGGTCAGTATCTTCAGTAAGAGCCGATTCATAAGAATCTTGACTATCCGGACGTGTCGGAGGTTGATTAAACTTCAAAATAGAAACGACTGACGCGGTCGACAAAGCAACCATCAGAAAAACGTAAAACATAAACTTTTGCAAATGTGTCAGCATCGCCGCACCTTCTATCGATCATTCAAAACTAGGTGTTAACTCCATTCAACGAAGCGGTCATTTCCTCGACGCGGCGCCGATACGACGCTTTACATGCGGAAATCCGTTTATAGAAATAACGGCGTTTTAGAAAAATAAAGAAAATTAAAAAGAGACAAAGGATAGTAAATAAACAAAACAAAAGTTGATTATACAAATCTAAACGATTTTACTAATTACTCCAAATATTCCAAGACCAACTAAAGTCTAAATATTTGACAAAAAGAATCCGCGCCTACTAGATTCAATTAGAACGTTTATAACAGTTTAACAGATTATCAAGGTAAAAAACTACGAGAATTTGAGAAGGTAGAGAAAAAAGACTTTCGTCAAATCTATAAAAGGACGTTAGAATGTATGTGTCAAAGGGTACGCCCTCGGACACGCTTACTTTATGGCGTTTTAAAACAGGGTCTAACCCGTCTCGTGAAATTTGACTATTAGTCAACGGATTGCTTCAAAAATGAAAAAAGTTCTTACGTTCTCGTTAATCGTACTCCTTGCTTCCTCGGGACTCGTCGGTTGCAAGAGCGGAACCAGCTGCTTTACACGTACAGGTTCTCGCGTTCCGATCATTGGATCGAGTTCTAGCGACTACACCGACGTCGCTTACGGATCGAACGGCGCGCGTGTGATCAACGCGAATCCAACGAACGAGGTCATGATGATGAACGCAGCCAGCGCTTATTCCCAGTGCGTTCCATGCGCGCCGGCGCAATGCGCCCCCTGCGCTCCAGCACAAGCGTCGTGCAATCCGTGCGATCCTTGTTCTACCGCTCGTAGTGGAGTCGCCGCGTCTGGCTATCCGACTTCCGCGGCCTCTTATGGCGGAATCTGAGCCAACACGATTTCCGTTCTCTGAATAATTTTCAAGAGTCGTTTTAACCGCGGCGTCTGGGGAAGGACGCGGTTGTTAAAAACGATTCCTAGCATATAAAAAGAGACGTCCAGCGTTGAACGTCCCTTTTTTATTATCTATCGAAGCTTTGCGCTTAGGTCATTTCGCCGCGGCGCGTCGCGCCTTTTCTTCAACGGCTTTCACGTAAAGCATTCGTAGCTCGCTCATGACGTTTGATATAATGCGTGTCTCGTCTTCAGTTCGGTTGCCTTCCGTTTTATTGTACAACACGTCGATCGAATCGATCAGATACTTCGCCTGATTCATCATGAAGACGGATTTTCCATTGGAAGGATTGGGAAGAATTCCCATCGACAACATCGCCTGTTGCGCTAAAGTGGACACAATAGTCGTCAAAGTCGGATCAGGGAGTTTGACGTCGTGCTTTTCATAATCAAACTCTTCTTGCTCGCCATGACCGTCATCGCCGCAACAACCGCCGTTCTCGTCGTGTCCGTGACCGCCGCAACAACCGCCGTTCTCGTCGTGTCCGTGGCCGCCGCAACAACCGTCGTTCTCGCCTTGTCCGCGGCCGCAGTAGCAGCCGTTCTCCTGTTCCTTTTTCATATCGTCAGCCATAATATCTCCAACAATCTTTCGTGAATCGTTCTAACCCAATCGTTTAAAGTCAAACGACAAGCTTTATTCAAAACAAAGCAACATCGGCGCCAAAACACGCGTTTACGATTAATGTTTCACGTGAAACATTCTTTCAAAGCCGCTTGTCTTCTCAATGATTCGTCGGATAATAAACGCAGTTTTATCACTCGAGGACGTCATGACAAACAACGAACTTTCTCGCGCGAAAAAACAAATGCGCGCCGAGATCAAAGCAAAACTCTCTTCTTTATCGATCGATCGACGGGAGACTGGCGACGCGCTCTATCGGCAAATCGCCGCCATCCCGCAACTCATGAGCGCAAACGTCGTTGGAATCTTCATTGATTTTCAAAACGAAGTCCCCGTGAGGTACGTCATCCCTCGTCTCTTTCGCTCCCTACCGAACGTCCGACGCGTCGCCGTTCCCTTTTGCGAAGGGAAACTCATGCGTTTTTACAATCTTCAACAACCTAGCGTCGATCCCATGACAAACGAACCCATCTTTCGCGACTTGGTTCCCCTTTCCTACGGAATCTTAGAGCCGCCGCGAGAAGCGCAACTCGTGGAATCCAACATCGTCGCTCCTGAGGAAATCGACCTTCTCTTCGTGCCGGGAGTCGCCTTTGATCTCAACAGTCGACGTCTAGGACGCGGCGCGGGCTTCTACGATCGCTACCTTCCTCAACTTCGACGCGACGCCTTTATCGTCGGGATCGCCTACGAAGAACAATTGGTGGAAAAAGCGCCAGCCGACGCCTATGACTACCCCGTCCACGCGCTCGTCACGCCTCAACGCGTCGTATATTTCTCCTGACGACCTACACTCAAAGAGGCGTCCAGCTTAATATTATAATACAGCGCCCTTTCACTCTTAAAAATTTCATATTTTTCCAAAAAATCTATTAAAAACAGTTTCTTCTATATTGGATAAATTCCATAGAATTGCTACAATACTTAACCAACGCGCGCAGTATCCTTCCGCGCGTTCACAACACGAAAAATCTCGGCGCGCGCTTCTGCTTGTCGCCGCGCTCTATAATTCACCTTTTAAAGGAAAATATTGCCATGTTTAAGCGCTATTCGCTGTGTCTGCTAAGCCTTGCCGCGTCTCTCTCGCTCGGCGCCGCTCCCCTTTTCGCTCAAAGCGACGATAAAGCGGCCCCTAAAGCCGACGCTCCCGCGTCCCTCTCTCTCGATTCCCTCATGATGGACGCTCCTCCAACGCCGGAACCGCTCAAAATCGACGAAGCGCTCATCACCCCTCCTGAAAACGCCACGGTCGACGAACTCTTCAACTTTATCGAAGAACTCCAGGACAGACTTCCTCAGCCTAAATCCCAAGACGAACTATACGCCGTCGTCGACGCCTTCTCCAAAGCTTGCCTTAGCGTCTCCGACATTCTCTTCAAGATGGAATTGAAGCCCGAAGAACGTGAACGCGCCGTTCAGCTCAAAGTCGTCGCCCTCACCACTCGCGCTCATATTGACGAAGACGCCGCCGCTAAACTTGACGCCTTTGTCAACGACAACCTGAAAGCGGCGCAGAATGAGGAAGAGCTCGTCAAAGCCTATCAGCTCAAACTTCAGGTTCTCGCCGCATCTGAAGAAGAGTCTCTCGACAAAATCAACGCCCTCTCTGACGAAATGTTCGCTCGTCCCGAGACCGAATTGCAAGTCTTCGCGCTCGAAGTCAAGGCGCAATCTTTCCTTACGAACATTCAGCGCGCCGGTGAAATTGACGCCGAGGTTCTGAAATTCATCGAAGAAGTCATCGCCGACGAATCCCGCAACGTTCGAGTCAAAGAAAAGGCGCTCGAAATGAAGCTTGTCGCCAACGTCATCGCCAGCGAAATCGAAAGAGACAAAGAAGCGGATCAGCAGAACCCCGCTTACGCTGAAGAAGCCGAAAAACTCTTCGCCGAACTCCTCGACGGCGACTATTCTCTCGACCTCAAAAAGATGGTCTATCAGCTTCGTTGCCAAATGCTTCTCGACCCCGCCGTCACCGATGAAAAATCGACCGAAAAAGCGGAAGCGCTTTGCGAAAAACTCGCCAAAGAAACCGATCCTGAACTTCACTCCCTATCCCTCGCTGTTAAGGGTCAGCTTCTTATCAATGCCGCGAAGGAAAATAAAGACGCGATCGCTCCTCTCGCTGAATATGCGAATTCCGTCTACGAAGAAGCTAAAGAAAATCCCGATTTGCGCGGCCAAGCGATTGGTCTTAAAATTCAGACCTTCCGTCTTCAGGAAGACACGAAGGGCCTGCTAGAGTTTGTCGACGGCGAACTTGCCACGGAACTTCCTGAAGCGTTGCAAGCCAATCTCACTCAAGTTAAGATTTCCCTTGTGACGGAAATCGTCGGTAAGGATCCTTCAACCTTCGATTCCTTCACCGACTACGTCAACGAATTGACAAAAAATGAGGCCTATTCTCAGGCGGTCGCCAATATCTACGTCGGTCGTTTCATCGGTCTCCTTAGACAAGTCGCCGAAAACGGTTCCAATCTCGACGAATACAAGAAAGCAATCGAGCTCTTCAAATCTGGCGTTTCCGCTTGTCCTAAGTCCGTTGTCGGTCTTCTCATGGCGAATCAGCACATCAATGAAATCGGCATGAAAAACAACAACGCCAACCTCTTTGACGAAACCTTCTCCGACGTCTTAAAGTACTGCAAGGTTTCCGACAACGAATTGGTCAACGAGGTCGCGCAGCAGCTTGAAACCTATCAGCAACAGATGGCCAAGCAAAAGGAACTTTTCGAAGCTCAAAAAGCCGCCGCGGAAAAGGCTCAAAAAGAGGAAGACGCAAAGAAAGCGACCGACTCAAAGGCCGCCGACGCTCCTAAAGAGGTAGCCAAGAAATCCGCCGCCCCGGCGAAAACTGACTCTAAAAAGTCTGCGACAACCTCTAAAACTAGCGCGAAGAAGCCCGCCGCAAACGCCAAAAGCGACCCTAAGAAATAAGATTGGCTAATGTCAAACGACGTTTAGACAACCGCTTCCAATAAAAAACGCTCCCCGTCTCAGGGAGCGTTTTTCATTTGACCTTATAGAACGTCATGCAACTTTCACAGTCAATGTCTTTTCCGTGCCGCATATCTCACCGCGAAGTATCGTCGTTTCTTTATCGGCAGTAACGCCCAATCGAATTTTCGAGCCTTTGATCTCAACCACAGTGACGCTTATTCCTTCGCCGATATGAATACACTCACCAGACTTTCTTGACACGACAAGCATAACAAAATCCTTCCCAATAAACGCGTTGAATCCTTTCAACGCTGTATGAAACCGCCAAACTTAATCGCCGACGACCAAAGAATCTCCCAAAGACGTCAGTCGATAACGTTCGCCATTTGGCCTATAAAAAAGTACTCTATTCGTTTGTTTTTCCCATATGGCGCTGAAGTCGGACGTTCGAGGCCCATGCACGCAAAATATCATGCCGCACAATTCGCCGTTTGTTCGTCGTAACACAGTCGACGTCGTTGGAAAAGCGTCCGCTAAAAGTTCATTGTCCGCGCACAAAGTGGAGTATACGTAAATTTTCAGCTCTTCCATCGATCCGACTTTCAGAGCATCTTTCACTACGTTCATAAATCACTCGCCATTACTTCCCATAAGGAAAGCCCTGTCGCGACAAGCGCGATCAATTGCTCTCACACGATGGAAAACTGAGTTTAGGGGGGGGAGGGGAGACGCGTCGTCAACCGAGCCGCGTCCTTACAAACACATTTATCGACGCTACAAGAGAAATTGCTTGCTTGAAAAGAACCCGAAATTTCGACGAAAAGAGAGAAGAATGTCTGGAATTAACCTTTAAAAAATACAATCGATACAACCTAACTTTTATTCTTTTTACTATTCTCATCGTATAGATAAAAATAGCACGGTGTGTTTTCTAGAGACCCCTTTGCTCGATTTTGTCTCTTGTCACTCGTCGACACGCAAACTCGACGACATGATCTCGCACCCCTCCGGGGTCGCTAAAATGTCGTCTTCTATTCGAATTCCGCCCCATCCAGGAAGGTAGATTCCTGGCTCGACGGTAATGATCATATTCTCTTCCACGACGCCTTGCGCGCTCGGAGAGAACCCGCCGTAATCGTGAACGACGCGTCCAATCCCATGTCCTAGACCGTGGCCGTAATAATCGCCGTATCCCGCGTTGCGGATAACGTCGCGCGCGACTTTGTCGATCTCGCGGCAAGGAATGCCGGGCTTAATCATTTCAATCGCTTTATCGTGCGCCTCTAAGACAATGTTAAAGATCGAATCAAATTTCGCTTTAAATTCTCGAGACGCAAGCGATTCGCCTTTTTCGGTGAGAAAACTTCGGGTCAAGTCCCCCACGTATCCGTTCCTTTTGGCGCCCCAATCGATCAAAACCATATTAGCGTCGCCAAGCTTGCCTTTCCGCTGAGGAATAGCGTGAGGCAACGCCGCTCTGGCGTCAAAGGCGATGATGGAAGGGAAGGAAACGTCGTCGCCCCCTTCTTTGCGCATTCGATATTCCAACTCGTCGCGTAAATCGACCTCCGACATATCGTTAGTCGCCGTTTCTCTGAGGAAGCGGTACGCGCGAATTGTAATGTCGATCGCTTGACGAATCTCGGCTATTTCCGATTCGTCTTTAATTGAGCGCAAACGTTCCACGTCGGAGTTGCGAGCGACAAACTCAGCGTAGGGAAGGGTTTGACGCATGGCGTTCAAGAGCGCGACCGTCGTCGACGCTCCTTCTATTCCAATCCGCTTTGGAGCTTTCTTTGAGGAATCGGAATCCGCGATCACTCCTTTTATCAAACCTAACGTCGACTGTCCGCTACAACGTATTGCCGCTTCAATATCCGGACATTCTTCTTTAATTTGCTCTTCAAATCGCGTGTCGCTCAACAAACAAGCGTAGCCGTCGCCGATCCAAAGATACGAGTCTTCCCCTTGAAACCCCGTTAAATAGGAGACGTTGACAGGATCGACAACAAGATAACCGTCAAGATTCTCGTCGCGCATTACCTCCATTAACTTTTCACGTCGCAGACTTTCTCGTAATCCCATTTTTCCCTCTAAGTTCAATCTGTATGTAAAAGAAAAGCGGAGAAAGCGACGCATTCGCCTTCTCCGCCCAACGCCCAATAAAGTGAGTCGTCTATGAGACTCTATTAGACTCATTTTTTGTTAAGCATTTCCATCACGCGATCAGCGATCGCCTTGACCAGCGCTTCAGTCTGGGGGTCTTTGCCGACCTCGACCTTATTGGCGAGAATCGGGTTCGACGCGCAACCGCACGGCTCAGTATCGCCGCGGCGGAATCGAGGCGGATCGAATGCGCGATGTCCAACGCCGGTTTCTTTCCAACTGTCGCGGAACATGTCGTTCGCGCAAAGTTCGCAGTTCTCGGCCTGCAGACGCGGATCTTTGATTCCCCACTTCGTCTTGAGTTGGAGAAGAGCCTCGGCTTCGTCTTTCGTGAAGTAGCTCGTCTTACCCAAGTCGTGAGAAATCATAAGGATACGGCAGTAAGCGTCGAGAAGTTCCGTCATCCAATACGCCTTTTCGACGGTCGGGCCAAGGCTTACGGTGCCGTGATTCGCCAAAACGATGACGTCCGACTTGTGAATGAAGGGAAGAACCGTGTCGGCAAATTCTTGTCCGCCAGGAATCGCATACTTAGCAATAGGAACGTCGCCCATGTAAATATCGACTTCAGGAAGAACGCACTGGGGAATCGCTTCCCTAGCAACGCCGAAAGCGGTTGCATAGGGCGGATGGCAGTGAAGCACCGATTTCACTTCCGGACGTTCCTTCATGATCGTCAGGTGAAGGAAGATTTCGCTAGTTCGCTTGCGCGTTCCGGCGATCTGATTCCCTTCCATATCAACGATGCACAAATCTTCCGGCTTCATGAAACCTTTACAGATTTGCGTCGGGGTGCACACGACTCGATTTTCATCGATGCGGTAACTAATATTACCGTCGTTCGCGGCGGCAAAGCCCCGATTGTAAAGTCTGCGACCAATATCGCAGATCTCGTCTTTAACTTGATGCAAATTGAGCATGCGCTGTTCCTTTGCTATAATTATTTCTCAATAAACGCGCGCCTATTCATCGCGCATTCATTCCACACTGATTATCTTCTTCTCTTATACGGTTTCAAGACTTAGAAAGAAAAAAGCTCCAAGAAAATATCTCTTTCGTCTTTCTTCTAAAGTCAAGCTCGGCTTATTCGCGCAAACCGTCTTTATTACTTCTTTACCGGCGTCAACTTCGCCACAACACAGGGATCGATCGACACGCAATCGAGGATTGCGCCGGCGAACGCATCGACGGGCTTCTGAGTCTTTTGTCCAAACGCGGCGGCTGCCTCTGCGCCTTCGCTAAACGCAACCCATTCGCCGATAGCCGCGGAACAGTCGTCATAAACGACCAACTCGTTTCCCCAACGCTGCGCAAAATTCGGATTCTCTATCCTTTGAATCGCCTCTTTCAAGCGCTCCTCAGGAGACAACCCCCGTTCCTTTTCAGATTGCGCGATCGTCTTCGCCGACTCTATGGGATCTTCCGTTAAATCCTTAAACGTCAGGGGCACGACTATTTTGAACTGACCGCCCACAAGCGAAGGATGCTGGTTGCTTAATACGACCTTGCCGACAACTCTTCCAATGCGCATCCGAACCTCACTTCATCGTCACAAAGAAGTCGACGACAAGACGCGCTTGATAGGCGCCTAGGTCGCGGGGATCCAAGATCAACGTATTGGCGTCGGCAACTTTTACATCGCGTTTAGCCTGTTCGACTGCATACGCGACGACTGCGCGAACGCCCTTTTTACGATTCGCCCAAACGTTGGCTATAGCGCCGTCGTGCGTCACGATAATCGCGCGAATCGCCTTATTTTCGTTCAATTGCTCAGCTACTGCCTGCGTCGTTTTTTTCAAACAATCAAAACGTTGTTCGTGAAGCTCCGTGTTTCGAGACAAATACTCCAATACCGACCGCGGCGCGCATTCCGCCTTGGGCAACTTAGTCGCGACAAAAACGCGCCCGGTTGACTTTTGGGCGGAAGAGGAGGGAAGGGAAGTCCCTATTTTTTCCGACGCGGACGAATGAACGGCAATCGCCGATCCAACATTGGACGCGGAAATCGTCGGTAGCGCCTCCGCAATCGCTTGTTCGGCGGCGACTTCGACGCCAAGTTTCTTCATCAAATCACGCGCCGCCGGCGTAATTACAGCCCGAGGTTGAAATCTCCAGGATCGAATCGACGAATTGTCCGCTAAACGGCGCACGGTCTCTTCAACAACGACGCGTTCCACGACGTGAAGAGTCGCCGGACTCGGCTTCTCCACGACGGCCTTGCGCGCCGCGCGAAAATCTCGCGCTAGCGTCTCGCTTATCGCGGGTGGAGTCGACTCAGACGGCTTCTTTTGAAGATCCGCCATCACCTTACCGACAAGTTCGTCTAGATTCCAATCCAGTCCGTTCATCCTTAATCATCCGCCTTTTTGGCCGAATCAATTATTCCCAAAACGCCCCAACGCGCCGGAGTTAAACGCGTGCCGATGATCTCCAAACCGGTGTACGACCCGTCGCTCGTTATCAAGACCAAATCGCCAACGCCCGCTCCGATCTTATCAAAGACTATCGACGGATCCCCTTCGGGCGTCGTGCCGTCGGTTCCCACGGGCTGTGCGATCAACAACTTTTGTCCTTCGAAGGACTCGTGTTTTACGATGGAAGTCGCGTAACCTATAATTCGCGCTCGATTCATACAAAAGCCATCATTAAATTCTACGCCCCCCAAATCGGGCAAGAATCGTTTCCAATTTTCACCCGAAAAGACGCGCGTCTAACGTCGTAAACGCGCGTCAACGCTTATCGCGAATAAACGCTCAATCTTTGCCAAGGATGTGGAGGCTCTCGACCATCGCACAACGACGGCTACGCGTAAAGGTCAACGGACGCGTGATGCCTTCGCCCGTCGGACCGGCGATCGAGTAAGAACCATAACCTTCGCCGCCGCCGCCGTTACCAGCGGTGCTTGGGCCGTTCTTCACGAAGATCGTCGTGTCAAGCAATTTGCCCATCTTGGTCATATTCACAACGTTGTTGGAGTGAATAATCGCCGTGTGACGGAAGCCGTGTTCCATTTCGTACGCGCGTTGGATCGCTTCGTCAACGTCCTTGCAACGGACGAAGGGAAGGAAGGGCATCATTTGTTCGACAGGAACGAATGGGTTTTCATAATCGGTTTCTCCGAAGAGCATCTCGACGTCGTCCGGAACGTCTTTACCGATACCGGCGGCAAGAACGGTCGCGTCTTTCCCCAAAAACTCGCGGCTCGGAGCGTCGTGACTACGTTCGCCTTCGCCGACTTTGACAATACCTTTCTGCGTCATCGCGGCGGTTTCGGCGGCGTTCAGGCGCGCCGCGCCGGCGCGTTCCATCGCGTCCATCATCTTGTCGAAGACGGAATCGACGACGAAAACTTCTTTTTCTGCAAGGCAGAGGAGGTTGTTGTCGTACGCGCCGCCAAGAATGATCGAACGCGCCGCGCGATCCAGATCCGCCGTTTCGTCGACAACAACAGGGGGATTGCCAGGACCGGCTACGATCGCGCGCTTCGACTGCGCCATCGCCGCTTTCACAACGCCTTCGCCTCCCGTTACGACAAGGAGGTTGATCTTAGGATGCTTAAAGATAACGTCCGCGGACTGAAGCGTCGGATTAGGAATAACCGTCATCAGGTTGTCGATTCCATACTCGGCGTAAATTGCCTGATTGAAACGACGAACGCCTTCCGTCGCGATTTTAGAAGCGTTCGGGTGAGGGTTGAAAACGACGGTGTTTCCAGCCGCGATCATGTTGATCGAGTTGTTGGCGATCGTCGGCAGAGAGTGGGTGCTCGGCGTAATAGCGCCGATAACGCCAAAGGGAGCGTGCTCGATTACCGTGAGGCCGTAGTCGCCGCTGAAGACTTCGGAGGACAGAGCCTCGACGCCTTGCGCGTTGTAACCAACGTTCAGAAGTTTGTCAATCTTGTGTTGCAAACGACCAATTTTGGTTTCTTCCAGCTCTTTCGTTCCCAACTCGACGCTTTGTTCGATACAAATGCGACGAATTTCGTCGAGCATCTTTTTTCTTTCAGCGATCGTACGACGAGAGAGTTGTTCGAACGCTTCGCGCGCGGCCAAAATCGCTTCATTAGGATCGTCAAAGACGCCGTAACGTCCGGTGTAACTCTTAGGAGCAACGCCGCCGCCGATCGCGCTCGTAGCGGAGGGAGATCCGCCAAGTCGAGACATTACTTCCTGAAGGACGCTACGCACCAGCGCTTCATTAACTTCCGCCATTTTATTCTCACTCCTGTGAAAAAATGATCGTGTTGAACGGTTCGATTCATCCGAACGAGACGCGTTATTTCTTCGCGACGCGTTTCGTCTTCTACTGTTACAACCGCTAGACGTCATTTTCCCGCTGTGTATTCTCTTTATATACAACTACTTGCGAACGCTGAGAGATCACTCGAGAGGAACGTTCTGTCTCTCGAGGGTCACGCTGTCGACAATGCCGATGATAGTGCAGTCGACAGGCAACGGTTTGGTTTCGGGGGTCATACGAGCGCTCGAACCTTGAACGACAAGCACGAACTCGCCTTCGCCAACACCTACGACGTCTACGGCGACTAAAGATCTACTCGTCGTTATGAATCGGTCGCGCGCTTTGGGTTCAATAACGTACGGTTCGATCATCATCAGTTTCGAACCGCGCATCGACTCCGTTTTTTGCGTAGCTACGACCGAGCCCACAACTTTTGCGATAAACATCCTACAGCCTTCGTAAACGTTTGACGCGCAAGCGTTAAACTATTGTTAATAATCAAAATGCAACTTCTAAAAAAGCGAATCAACGCTTCTCAAGGAGTTCTTTGGTCTGACGACCGACAATGATTTCCTCGTTGGTCGGAATAACCCAAACTTGGATGCGACTATTCGGCGCGCTGATCTTGGTCTCAACGCCCAACGCCTTAGCGTTCGCATCGTGATCAAGAACGATACCGAGTTCTTCGAGTCCCTCGACCACCGCCTCGCGAACGTCCGTTCGATATTCGCCGATACCGCCGGCAAAGGAGAGAATGTCGGCGCCGCCCAGTTCCACCAGAGACGCGCCGATATATCGACGAACGTCTCCGACAAAGACCTCAAGAGCAAGTTTCGCGCGCTCGTTTCCAGCTTCTTGAGCGGCGCGAATATCGCGAACGTCGCCGCTCACGCCACTAAGTCCAAGAAGGCCGCTTTTAGTCGCGAGCGTCTGCAACAGCTCGTCAAAAGAAACGTTCAGCTTCTTCGTTAGATAAGAGCACCAGAACGGATCAAAGTCGCCGCAACGGTTGTTGTTTAACAAACCGGTTTGAGGACTACCCCCCATACTAGAACAACGGCTCCTACCGTCGGCGATTGCGCAAACGGAGCTTGAACCGCCTAAATGGCAACTTATGATACGCTTATTCTCGCCGAAAATCTCACGGCAACGCGTCGCGATATAGCGATGACTCGCGCCGTGAAACCCGTAACGTCGCACGCCGTATTCCTGCGCCCATTCAAACGGAACGCCGTAATAACTGTTGCGCGTCGGGATATGCGCATGAAAACCGGTTTCAAAAGCCGCGACAAGAGGAATATCGGGAAGGGCTTTGCGCAACATTCTCATCGCACGCACGTATGGAGGATTATGCGCGGGCAAAACGGCGTTGAATTCCTCCATAGCAACCAGCAACTCTTCAGTTACAGGCTGCACGCCGGTAAAACCTTTAGCAAAGACCGCTTTAAAGCCGATACCGGCGATTTCAGCAACGTCTTTCAAACATCCTTGTTCAGGATCCGTGAGCTGACGAAGACACTCGCGCACAGCCACGCCATGATCGGGCGCAGAAACATTTTCTTCCTTTTTGAAATCGCCGATAACGATTTGACAAGGGGAAGAAGCCTCGCCGATTCTTTCGACTCGACCTCGCGCCATAAGGCGTTCGTCGTCCATATCGTACAAGCTATATTTGAAACTCGTCGAACCCAGATTAGCAACAAGAATTTTCATGATCCCACGCAGTCTTTAAAGAGAAACTAGTCGCGACGGCGCCCTAGCAAAATAAGAGCGCGTCGAAGCTAACGCGCTCGATCGTCGGAAATCAAGCGGTGAACGCGTCGATGAGGCCGGCGGAAGGACGCGGAATAACGTGAGCGGCTTTGAGTTCGCCAACGGCTTCTGCAGCCGCGGCGCCAGCGTCGACCGCCGCGCGAACGCTTCCAACGTCGCCGCGGACAACCGTCGTGACCAAACCGCCGCCGATTTGAATACGCTTAATAATCTCGACGTCAGCCGCTTTCGCCATCGCGTCGGCCGCGCTTACTAGAGCCAGAACGCCTTTTGTTTCGATCAATCCAATCGCGTCGTTCATTATCTTACCCTTTATATATGTCTGTTATAGCTCTATGCTAATGTATTTTCGTTAAACGTCGCGGTTACTTACCGCGTTTCGAACTTCGTTGTTCGTCTCCCAAATCACTTCGCGGCGGCGATCGCCTTTTTGATCTGAGGAAGAACCTTTTCAACGTCGTTATTCGGACGCGGAATCACCTGAACGCCCGTGATTTCGCCAATGCGGGACGCGGCGGCAACGCCGGCGTCAGTCGCGGCTTTAACAGCGGCGACGTCGCCCGTCACAAATACGGTGACAATTCCGCTACCAGGTTTGTCCCAACCAAGGAACTGAACGTTCGCAGCTTTCATCATCGCGTCCGTCGCTTCGAAAAGGGTGATGAACCCTTTGCCTTCAAGAATCCCCAGCGCTTGCATCATTTTGGTCTCCAGGTTAGTTTGAAAAGACGGCTTCAGAAACGCGAACGCGTCCCTTTCCGCCTAATTGATATTCTATGATTCAACTCGACGCAAACTATTGTCGCGGCGTTATTTATATTTTATTTAAAAAGTTCGATTTTCGTCGCGTGCTCAAGATCGACGGCGTTTCCTTCATCCGTGTCAAGATGCACTTCAAGCTTAATATTCTTTCCAACGCGCACCAAAACGTCTTCAAAAACGACGCTACACACGCCGGAAGTTACTCGCAACTTCATCATATCCTTGTCTTTAACGCCGTAAAACGCGGCGTCTTCTGAACTCATATGCACGTGACGCGCGGCGCGAATAACGCCTTTCTTTAACTCGACGACGCCTGCGGGACCGACTAAGACGCAACCGGGAGTGTCTTCTAATTTTCCGCTTTCACGCACGGGAGGATCAATTCCTAAAGAAATCGCGTCGGTGTAAGCCAATTCTACTTGAGACTCTTTTCGCGTAGGACCGAGAATACGCACGGAAGGAAGCATTCTCTTACGAGGTCCGATCAACATTACCGTCTCGTTCGCCGCATAGAAACCGTCCTGGTAGAGATCCTTCATTTTCGTAAGTTTCTTCCCCTTACCGAAGAGAGTTTCAACGTCCGCGTCGGTTAGATGGATATGACGAGCGGATATACTCACGACAAGCTCCGACTTTTTAGGAGCTTGTTCCGGAGCTTTCGGCGTCGGCTGAGCTTGTGCCGACGCGACTTTGCCGCCGGTAAGAGCTGCGACTACAGCGTCGGCCACTCCTTCTTTCGATCCATTCGTCTCTCGCAAAAGTTGTCGAACAATCGCTTCGATCGTCCCTCTACTAACATTGGCCATTCTGCAATATCCTAGCTATCTGCTAAAAGCTTTTCAGAGAGCTACCTGACGCCGCCCTCTGATTGTATAACCTTTGTTATTATACATATACGCTTCTCATTTTAAAGCAATATCCTACAAATTTTCAAGAATTTAGTCAAGTCATATCGACCGCTTTTGTCTTTCGCTACTTGTCGTATTTTATCCTATCCCTTAAAATATGGACTTCAATCCATCTTTCCTCTTAGCGCAAAATAGACGCCGCGTACGTTTGATCATGTCCAAAATTCTTCTCTTCTTTATCAAACTTTTCATCATCGTCGCTATTTTTACATTCCTTATCACACGAGCGGTTAAAGGTTCTGCGCTCGCCAAACTTAGCTGGAACGATCTCAACCTCCCCCTACTTCTCGTTGGATTCCTCTTTAACTTCTTCGCGACGGCGACGACGCTGGTTCGATGGCGTCTATTAGTCCTTGCCCTAGGAGAAAAATTATCCCTCTCCGACGCGATGCGGTTTGGATTCATCGGATTTATGTTCAATCTCTCCCCCGTGGGAATCGTCGGCGGAGACGCGGTTAAGGTCTTTTTGCTTGCCAAGAAGAACAACTCGTCTATCGACAACGCGACCGCAAGCGTCGTGGTCGACCGCGTCATTGGACTCTACACGATGTTTTTGATAGGGCTTCTTTTCATCATTGTCACAGGCTTTGCTACCGACGCGTCCCCGTTTGTGCGCGTTATCTATACGGGTCTCCTCGTCCTAACGGCGCTTTCGAGTATTTTTTTGGCGTTTTTTCTTATCCCCTCGAGCTCGAAAAATCGACGTATTCAGGCGCAGAACGCGATCCCTTTCGTGGGAAAATTTTTAGCTTCGATCACTGAATCGATAATGAAATACCAGAGGAAACGACGCGTTCTTTTTTACTCGTTCTTCTTAACCGTCGTCGTCCATTGTAGCTTTTCAATTTCTCTCTTTTACACAGCGCGAAGTATTTTCGAAAACGCTCCTTCGCTAACGGATCACGCCGTGCTCTACTGCGTCGGAAATATCGGTTCGATCGTTCCTCTATCGGCGGGACCTCTGGAATACCTACTCGACGAACTTTACCCATTTTTTACCACGACTAACGATTCCGCGACCGAAGCAGGGTACGGAATGACCGTTGGCGTCGCGTTCCGTTTGCTTGCCGTTTTCGCGGCGCTCGTCGGCGTCACGTTTTATTTAACGTCTAAGAAGGAAGTAACGGAAGCGCTCACCCAGGCTCAAGAAAAGGATTCGCCCCCAAATGTCGAGGAATAAGCTCTGCGAACTGCATCCTCTATCGAGAAGAGAGTTTATTTTAACGCTTTCCTCCTTTGCCTTCCTTCCGATGAACGCGCGCGGAGAAACGGCGTCTTTTTTTCCTCTGGAAACGAGGGAAGAGTCATTTAACGGTCGGAAGATATTCTACTACGACGACGCGCCGTTCCTTTGGAGAATCGACTCCACGAACGGCGTTCTTGCGGCCTTCGATTTCTCTACGCGAAAACCAATAGGTTCCGACGAAGGCGTCGTCTATCAACCAACGGCGTTTCAGTTCGTGGATCAACTCAACGCCGCCGACGATGATCCGCCACGTGTTTATCGCTTTTACGATCACATTTACGTCATCCATCAAGAGCTCGTTTTTTCTTCAAACGCAGCGAACGGAGTATTACTAGAAGACGGACGATTCCTCCAGAGGTCGACGTCTCTTCTAAGCGTCGAACCAAACGCAGAGGGAAGAATCTCCTGGAAGATTTCCTCCAACGACGTTTTAACGCGCATTTCAGACACACGGAGAAATGCGGTTGCCGTACGATTTCTATCATTAAACTACCTTCCAGATCAACGAACGCTACAATTACGCTTTTCAGCCGACGATATAGAAGATTCCCTTTTCATTGAGCCTAATACTGGCAGATTTTAAAAACTCTTCTTCCTGCGCTCAACGTTCTTAATCTCTTTTTGAAACATATCGGAGAGTTTTAGCTTCTCTTTCGCCTCGTATATTCCTTTGTTTTGTTGTTTATTTCTTGAATCTTTTTTGTATTTGTTTTGTAAATAAAAAGAAATACTCAGTACTGTTTTTCATTTGAAATATTTCTTGAACATCTTATTTACATTTATTTACCTATAAAAAACAAGTAACGTACAACTTTTTTATTAAAAATTAGCCTCTTTAAGTTGCTTTATATTTGTGGCTTTCTTAGTCTCTAGTGTTTAGGTTTTACAAAAATTAATTTATCACTATTATTACTACTATTGAGATAATAAAAATATATATGTATCTATTCTTTTCTTAGAAAAAACGACGGCCTTTTCTTTAATAGCTGTCAAATATGATAGACCTTTGAGATTCGACTTGTTTTTTCATTTAGAAATATGTACCGTCTTTTTATCATGGAGGTGTCTCGTATTTACGCTGTAGATATATTGAGCTCTCTTTATAAATGATGGAAATGGAAGAAAAGGGATCTTAGAGTTAAGATGATCCCGACAATGAATTTAAAGGGTTTTCAATGAAGATACGATGTCGACGCAATCAGTTTGTCCCGCTCTTTTCTACTATAGCCAATTTTGCAGCCTCAAGAGACGTGCGCCCCGTGTTGCAAAATGTAAAGCTCGTGGCTAATGAAACCTCCCTTCTTCTTATGGCTACCGACGGAGAAGTGGGCGCGCGCGGAGAACTTACCGAAAAAGAGGCGTTTGTCGTTGAAAATCCTGGCGAAGCGATCTTACCGGCAAAGCTGTTAAGGAAAATTTTCGCGGAAACCACCGACGAGGAAATCCTTATCGAACTCCATGGCTCTCAAATTACTGTTAAAGGCGCTCATTTCCGTTATCAACTCGACACGTGCGATGACGCCGATAAATTTCCCGTCGTACCCTCTTTTGAGGAGACAACTTATTTCAAGATCCATGTGAATTCGTTCAATCGTATGGTCGGACGAACTGTCTTTGCAACGGAAACCAATAATTCCCACTTTGAATTGCGCGGCGTGAAGTTTATTTTTGGCGCCGATCAGATCACGGCGGTTGCGACGGATGGAAGACGACTTGCGTATCAAGAAAACGCGGCGGAATCTTTTGGCGACGCTCAGCAAGAAAACTTTACCAGCCAAGAAGCGATCTTCCCGCCGCGAACGTTGAATTTAATCGTTCGTTCGGACTCTGACGCCGACGACGTTCTGATCGCGGTGCACGACGCGGACGCGATTATTCAAATCGGCAATATTGTTGTGTCGACGACCTTAATGACGGGGTTGTTCCCGAACTGGAACGCGATTATTCCTGATAAGACGAGCAAAAGACGCGTTGATTTTATTGCGGACGAGGTCGCGCGCGCCATTCGTCAGGCGGAAATTGTCGCTACGGAGAACAAACCGGGCGTTTGGTTTAAATTCAGCAAAGGAACGTTCAATATTACGGCGGCTGGGGAAGCGACGGGCGAATCGAGCGTTGAACTTCCGATTGCTTACGACGGCGATCCTGCGGAACTTCGCTTAGATTCGAGATTCTTGAACGAATTCTTCCGCGAGGTGCCAGGCGAAGAGACCGTCGCATTCTATTTTATGCAAGATTATCGAACCCTCTTTGAAACTTCCGACGGATATCGATACGTTCTTATGCAATTGGCTTGATATGAGTGTAAATAAAGAATATTAAATAATTAACGGATCGTTTGTAAAAGATCGATTCGTTAATTTTTATAGGAATTGGGTATGTATAAGCGAGAAATTGGATGATCTTCTCTAGTAAACGTATAACGCGAGCGTGTTTTATCTTAGCGCCGTTAGCGATGCTTTTTTGCTTGACGTCTGTTGTAAAATCAGAAGAACTAAAACGTTACGAGTTCTCCGAAGAAAAAATGGGCGTGCCGGTGAACGTGATATTTTATGCGAAAGACGACTTGCAAGCTGATGAAGCGATCGCCGCCGTATGGAGGCGTTTTGACGAATTGAACGCTATTTTGTCGGATTGGGATCCGGAGAGCGAGATCATTCGCGTATGTCGAGAAGTGGAGGAGACTGGCGATTTTGTTGAGACGAGCGACGAGTTGTATCGCGCGCTTCGGGAATCAAGGCTTTACTGCGAATTGACGGAAGGCGCGTTCGACGCGACGGTTAGTCCGATCGTGAAGTTATGGAGAAGAAGTCGCTATTTCAAGAAGTTGCCCCCAAAAAGCGTTCTCGACGTCGCCAAAACAAAGGTTGGATTAGACGTCTGGGAATTGAACGAGAGGGGGGTTAAAACGCAGAAGGGCGTGCGTTTCGACGTTGGCGGAATCGCCAAGGGGATTGTGATGGACGAAGCTCTCGACGTTCTTAAAGAGTTCGGTATCGAGAGCGCGTTGCTGAATGCGAGTGGAGACTTGCGCCTAGGAAATCCGCCTCCCGGAAAAAAGGGATGGACTGTCGGAATTGCGTCTCTTGAGGAAAAGCCCGCGTTCTATCGCGAACTTTCCAACGTCGGCGTCGCGTCTTCCGGCGACGCTAATCGCTACGTGGAGATAGACGGCGTACGTTATTCTCACATTATCGATCCTCGTACAGGAGAACCGCTTACGCGTCGATGCGTCGCTACTGTCGTCGCGCCGACGGGAACGACCGCGGACGCGTTGGCAAGCGCTCTATGCGTGTTGGGCCCCGAGGATTCCGCGAGGGTTTTTGAGAAGATTAAAAAGGAAGGCTTAGGGGACGGAAAACCTTTGGAGATATTGGAATACGTGTTGATCCTTGTAAAAGACCGCGCTGAAGAGCCATATGACGACGGCAATTGCGAGTTCTTTGCCTCTCCTTTGTTTCAAGGGGAAAGGTCAATAGACTAGTCGGTTGAGAAGGGGTGGCGTCGATTTAGGACGTCAGGTATAATAGAGAAGGAATAGAATTACTTTTGCCGATAGGAGAAAGGACAACGGCAATGTGCGACACAATTAAGACTCCTGATCTTTCGATTCCTGATTTCCAGAAACTTATACGCGATATGTACGTGGAAAAGGACAAGGAACGCGGCGTAGCGGGGACATTTATGTGGCTTATGGAAGAAGTTGGCGAACTCTCGACTGCTCTTCGTAGCGGTACGAAAAAAGAGCAGGAGGAGGAATTCGCCGACGTCCTAGCGTGGTTGACGACAATTGCGAACGTTGTCGGCGTCGATCTTAACAAGGCGTTGATCGACAAATACGGGACGGGATGTCCTGGATGCGGCAAGCTTGTTTGCGTGTGTCCAGATTCTGAAAAACCGTAAGAATTATAATCTGTATCCCTATAAGCGACAATGATTTGCGACTTTCTCATGGCGAAAAGAGAAACAATGGCTGTAGCTTGGTTAAAATCGCGCGCGGCGATGGCTTTTACGACGTTTGTCATGGCGTTTCTAGCGACGCTTACGGCGAACGCCGCTGATAATCCTAACTTGTCAAAATTCGTGCCAATAAAGCTGACTGTCGGTATAGAAGGAGTTTACAAGAATGGATTCCAAACGCCCGTGAGATTGTTCTTCCAACCGATCTCGTCGACCGCCGCAAATGAAACGTATCGCTTTGAATTAGAGACGCGCGATACCGACGGCGCGGCTTTTCTCTGCGGTCAAACCCTTACAAGAGAAGAAGTTGAACGTGGTGAAGTCGAACTTTCCTTTCTTTTTCCGAAATCGCGCGGAACGCTTGTTGCTCGCATAAAGAACGCTGATAATAAAGCGTTGTGGAGCAAAGAGTTATCTCCTGGAAAAACTGAAGACGAGAATGTCCAAATCGTTTTTAACGAGCCTGCCAATCCTTCCAAACCCATATATCTTGTCGTTGGCGACGAGAAAGTAGGCTTTGCCGACGCGTTCGCCGAGCTCAGACTGAAAGAAGAACGTCGTCCGGAAGTTGTTAAAGTTTCTAGCTTTAGCGAACTTCCGGAGAACTTTCTGTCTTACGAAAGCGTGGATCGATTGTTCTTCACAACCGCGGATCAGACCCTATACGAAGGGGTTACGTTAGATTCTAAGGAAGTCCAAGCAGTCGAAGAATGGGTTCTTAACGGCGGCAACGTCGTGCTCCTTGCAGGTAAAAATTCCACGCCGTTATTATCGGAAAACGGCGTTCTATCAGGACTTGCGCCAGGCGTCGCCGAGCCTCAAACGCATGAATTTCGTTCCGTCAACGCTTTTACGAACGATTTGCAGAACGTCAAGAATTTAGTCATGACGGGAACGCGCTCGAATCCGTTCTTGCAAGCGCCTGTATTGAAAGAACTTAAAGAAGGCGTGATCGTAGAGATGCAGGAGGCGGAAACGCCGTTGCTGGCGACGCGCGCCGTCGGTTTAGGCACGGTCGTTTTCTTTGCGGCGGATTTGGGAGAAGAGCCGATCGCGAACTGGTCAGGACGCGGAAGACTTATGCTGAAAATTTTAGGGGTCGATCCTGACGTCATTGGTTCTAAAGACGCGTCCGCAAGTATGATAAAGCGTGGATACGTCGACTTTTCGGGACAGATCCGCAGCGCGTTGGACGTCTTTGACGGCGTTAAAACGACGCCTTTTTCGATTGTCGCGCTTCTGTTGCTCCTCTATGTCGTGACGATCGCGCCGCTCGACTGGTTCTTAGTGAAGAAAGTTTTTAAACGACCGTTGCTAACGTGGGGAACTTTCCCATTGAGCGTCGTTGTTTTCATCGTAGTCGGCGTCGCGTTGTATCGTCATACGACTCCGCAACATGAATGCCTGAACCAACTTGACGTTGTCGACGTCGATTTAGCGTCGGGGCGCGCGCGCGACGTGTCTTGGTTTGGTTTCTATTCGCCTGTTGGGAATCGTTACGATTTAGAATTTGCTCCCAAGATTTCCGATTATCAGATAACCGAAGGCTCCGAAACCTCGGTAATCCTTCCCTTAAGCCTTTCCGGAGAAGGACTTGGCGGCGCTGAACAGAAGGCGTATTCTCCCAAGTTGTGGAACGAACAGTATAGCGTCGAATGCGACGCGTTGCGACGTTTCCCGGTGGCGACGCGTTCGAGCAAAAGTTTTGTTGGAAAATGGTACGGCGAACTTGAAAATATGCCGGAATATCCGTCGCTGAGCGACGACGGATTAAGTTTGAAGGGGGCTGTGGTAAATCCTTTCAATTCACCGATTTACAACGCGTGTTTGATCTATAAAGGCGGCGCTTGCGAATTGGGAACGTTGCCTCCAGGCGAAACGATGATCGAGCGTGGCGCGGCGCGTTTAGAGCCGATGCGCATCTTAAATGAACAACGAAGTTCGGTTCCGACGAATCGGGTTGCTAAATGGGATTCGTCGTCGTATAACTCGGCGTCGAAACGGCTTCCGTATATTGTAAGAGCGGCAAGCTTTTACGACTTTGCAGGCGGAGTCGAAAATTTTGGCTCAGAGAAGCGTTTGCAACGCGAAATTGACTTAACGGCGCTTCTACGTTGCGGACGCGCGGTTATTTACGGCGTCGTCGTCGATCCCGAATGCGAGGAATACAAACCGTCGGAAGATACGGCGCGCCTTTCTGCGGACGCGCTTGAAATGGAACGTTTGAATGAGAAGCTCGCGCGTCAAAAGGGCGAAGAGTATCGAAATCGACGTTTAGAGACGCTGGAAAAATACGGACGTTACGGAACGACGCCGGAATTCGTCTCGAGCGTTGCGACGACGGCGCGTTCGGGCGAGGAGTCGGCTGATCCTCTTCCAGCGTCCAAAAGAACCGTCGTCGTGCGAATCATAACCCCGATTCGCTTGGGATCGCATCCGACAACCGAGACAAAATGAGCGACGCAACGCGGTTGGCGTAGATTATTTGAGGCTGCAAATACTTTTAGGAAAAGTAACGGTATAAGCATGATTAAAACGGAAGAGCTCACGAAGCAATATGGCAAACTCTTTGCCTTGAAAAATCTTACGCTCGAATTGAAAGAAGGCGATCTGTTCGGCTTCATCGGTCCTAACGGATCCGGTAAGACAACGACGATGAAAATGCTTGCCACCCTTCTTCAGCCGACTTGGGGTGAAGCCTATGTTTGCGGCATGTCGATCTATACGAAGCCGAAAGAGATTCGCCGAATTATTGGGTTCATGCCCGACTTTTTCGGCGTGTACGACGACATGAAAGTGATCGAGTACCTCGAGTTCTTTGCGGCGGCATATCGCGTGCGCGGCGAAGCGCGGCGTAAAGTTTGCAACGAGGTTTTGGAGCTTGTCGACTTGGGATATAAACGCGAAGCGCTCGTTACCAGCTTGAGCCGCGGTATGACGCAACGTCTTGGACTTGCCCGCGTCCTTTTACACGATCCCCAAGTTCTTCTACTTGACGAACCGGCAAGCGGTTTGGATCCTCGCGCGCGTATAGAAATTCGCGAGCTCCTCAAACGCCTCGGATGCAAAGGCAAAACAATTATGGTGTCTAGCCACATTCTTCCGGAATTGGCGGACGTCTGCAACAAGGTCGGTATTATCGAACGCGGAGAACTTCTCGTCGACGCGAAAGTGGAAGACGTTATGCGTCGCGTTCGCGATCAAGTGGCGCTTCTTGTCGAGTTGGCGGAAAAGAGCGACGAAAAACGCAAAAAGCTGACGGAAGAGTGCATGAAATTCCTTTCTGACGACGAGATCGTCGATCGCTTGGAACTCGATCGTAGCGGCGCGATACGCGTCTTTATCAAAAAGGGATTAGGCCTTGACGAGTATTCCCAGATTTTGACGCGCCTGATCGAACGTCGTTTTAGAATCAAGTCTTTCCGTGAGGAAGAAATTAACCTTGAAACGGCGTTCATGACGTTGACGCGCGGCGTAACCGCTTAATGAGGGAGGGGAAGCGCAATGAGACGCGGCTGTAGGGTTGAATTATTTGGGAAAAGTTGCGTCGTTTTAGCGTTTCTTGCCTGTTTAACGGTTGCGGCGCAAGGCGGAGAGATTAAACTTCGAGCGCCGAAATCTTCGGAAAGCGTCGCGACTCAGTCTCAAGAGCTTTCGGTTGTCGAAGAAAAGGTAGCCGAGAGGTCGCCGGAAGAGAAAACGTCAACGACCAAAAATCCCGAGCAGGTGAAAAAGAGTCGAAAAGCGCCTCAGGAAAATGGGGTAGAACGTCTTCCAATCGTCGAGCAGGCTGCGTTGATGACGGTGGAAACGTTGATTCCGACGAAGATCTTTGACAACGTCGAGGTTTTACGGGCTTTTTGTCGTGTTCCGCGGGAAGATTTTTTGCCGCGAAAACGTCGAGACGTCGCCTATTCGAACATTGAAGTTCAATTAGATTGCGGATTAGTCGCTCCGACGCCGTTTAATTGCGCTTACGCTGTTCAGGCGTTGAATCCCCAACCGACGGATCGAGTTCTTGTTGTGGAAACAGGGAGCGGTTATCAGGCGGCGACGCTCGGTTTATTGACGTCGGAGGTCTTCTCCGTTAGCGCCGATCGAACGGCGACCAAAAACGCGAGCGCGGCGTTGAAGAAACTAAAGCTGGACAACGTCGTTTGTCAACAGGTCTCCGACGTTCGCGCTGGTTGGGCGGAGGAAGATCCCTATGATAAAATTCTCGTGACCCGCGCCGTTAGTGAAATTCCAAAGGCTTTGACGGATTCTTTGAAAGACGGCGGACGACTTGTTGCGCCGGTTGGGGATTACTACCGTCAATTTTGGACTTTTGTCGACAAGAAGGACGGGGCGCTTACTGCGAAAACTCTTATTCCTACGCGACTGGAGCCTCTCGTAACTGGAACGTTGGAAAAAGACGTTCGAGATTTAGGTTTTGTGGGAGGAGATTTCGAGAAGCTGGATCCTGCGCCGGTTAAGACGAGCGCGCCCAAGATTGAGACCGCGCTGACGCTTCCTACGGAGAAACCGACTCCGGAAGGGTGGTACGACGCGTGGAACGTTGAGGTCGTGGAACCGGACGTCTTGTATGAGGGAAATCGCGCGTGTCGTCTCTCGAATGAAGCGGCGGCGTTGGAGCACGAAAAGAAAGATCGCAACGAAGATCGAACGCGTGCGGCGACTCTTCCTGAAAATCGCCGCGAAGCGACCAGAAAGGACGAAGCGATTCGACGAGGTCGAGAGACTGAGCTTCGCGCGTCGTTGAAACAGAGTTTTGGAATAGACGCGGCAAAAGTGAAGAAGTTTGAAATTTCAGGCGCGTATCGCGCGTCTAATCTATATTCGCGGTCTTCGAATCCCTTCGCGGAAGTCGCGCGAATAGAGTATTTCGATAAGGATCGAAAGTCTTTAGGGGAGTCTTCTATTCTTGAAATTCCGTTGTGCGATACGTCGTGGCAGGAGTTTGAACTTGAATTGAACCCGCCCGCGCGAGCGCGCGAAGCGCTCCTGACGATAGGATTATTCGACTCGGTCGGCACGGTTGAGTTCGACGGACTTTCCGTCGCTTATTGACTTAGAGACGCTAAAAGACCACGGAGTAACGTATGACGAAGGATGAAACGCAATATGGAGCCGGAGCGCTTAGCTCGAGATATGACGCCGCGCTTCTTTGGACTTCGGAACTTCATCGTCGGCAGATGCGTAAAAACGGCGACATACCCTATTTGTCGCACTTACTTCGCGTTTCGGGGCTGGCGTTAGATTACGGATGTTCGGAGGACGTTGCGATAGCCGCGTTGCTCCACGATTCCGTCGAGGATTTCGGCGGAATCGAACGACTGGAAGAGATTCGCGAGCGTTTTGGAAACGAAGTGGCGACGATCGTTATGGAGACCTCCGACTCAACGGTCGCCGATAGCTCGAAAAAGGCGCCGTGGAAGGAACGCAAAGACGCGTATGTTGCGCGACTCGAACGCGCGAGCGACGAGGGCGTTTTGGTAAGCGCTTGCGATAAGATTGACAATATTGCGTCGTTGATCCGCTCGCTGACCAACTCTTCGGATCGCGAAACGATACTTCGGAAATTCAAGGGGGGGGCGGAAGGTACGGCGTGGTATTATGGGGCTGTTTTATACGTCGTGCAAAGACGTTTGTCACCAGCGTCAGACGAATTGGGAAAGTTGGTCTTAGAATTAAGAAAACTTTTGAATGTATTTTGAAAAGTAAAGCTTGTGACCTGAAGAATGAGAGACGGAGAAATAAGATCGGATTTTTTTGAAATATTTAGATAAAATCCGATTTGAAGTCTTGATTTTTTAGAATGTCATAACTAGAATTTAACAAGGCTGGATAGTTTGGACTTTAGGGATACAACTTATGTTGACTTTTCTCACGGAAGTGAGGTTTAAGAAAGGATTGGGTGTTGGCATGAGAATTTCACGTGTTCTCGCAATTTTGGCGGCTGTGACGGTCGCTGTTTCATGCGTGGCGTTCGCGAATGCCGGAGAGATTGTTTTTTACTATGTCGGCGAAAACAATGAAGTCAAGGTTGCGCAAGACGTTCACTATACTCTTACCGACGCCAGTGGCGCTAAAATTTTAGACGAGAATGTTTACGACGTTGAAGAAGGCGTTCGAATTTCTGACATTGCTGCCGGTACTTATACGGTAGCGGCGGAACAAGCGTCGACTGGATATTTCGGAATGAAGAGGGTTAAGATTACTGAGGATTCTGAAGAACCGATTGTTTTGGGACCTGACGGCGTCGTGACCTCTCCTAAATATGTCGATGGCGACGTCGCTCTCGCCACCGAGCAAGTTGCGACGGTTCAACCTCTTCCCGCCAACTATGCGACTCCGAACAGTGGAGCTCCTTGTTATGGAACTCCTTGTTATGGAACTCCCGGTTATGGAACTTCCGGTTTTTCCTCATTGGGCGCGATGGGCGTGGTTGCCGGCGTCGTTGGGATCGTCCTAGGAGTTGTCTTCCCCGAGAACAAGAAGCCTGTCAGTAACATTGCGTTCTGATCGATATTCGTAACTCAGAATATTTTAAGGGGAACGTTTACGCGTTCCCCTTTATTTTTTTGGAAAAAAAAATAAATCCTCAGAAAATTTTTCAGATATTTTTTCAGAGAGGTTTTTCTAGATTTTTTCAGCCGTTAAATTAGCCTCTTTTTTAATAGTTTGTGTATCTTTTTTGCTTTAGGTTGGGTTCTTTTCTTATCTTTTGTATCTTGAAATAAAAAGATTCTTTTGAAATAGGAATATTTTGTTTAAAACGCTTCCTTTGTTTTTTTTGTTTTTTGTGAAAATATTTGTTTACTTGACTACTTTATGTAAGTTATTGTTTTTAAATGAGATGGATTAAAAAATCCTCTTTTCATAAATAAATATTCTCTTTATACTCTCAGCGCCTGTGTTACTTGGATGGACAGGTATCAGGGAATGGCGTTGAAATGACGAAATGTTGGAATTTGTGAAGTAAACTCGCCGTCCAAGAATATAGTGACGGCGAGATAACGACGATAAACGGCGTCGGCGGTGAAGTTGAATAGCGTTAGATAGAACTTCCGACAAGCGTTTGTAAGATTCACAAGAGCAGCGTTGTTGTTTCGGCAACTATTGTAAAATCAGGTAGGCATATGGCTAGTATTCCAGATAATCAAACACCAAACGCTCCAGAGAAGGGGTCGACGTCGAGTCGACGCTCGTCTAACACTCGTCGGATGGACAAACGTTCAGCGGAGGCGCTCCGCGTTTCTTCGTCGGCTAGTCTTTTGCGACCGGCGGTAGGAGAACGCGATCTTAGCATTTTTGACGTTGTGAACATTCTTGAACGTCAAGCGTGGATCATCGTGCTGACGGCCGTCGCCGCGACCGCTTTAGCTTGTTATATGTTCGTGAATCAAGAGAAGCGTTATGCGGCACGTTCAAGCGTCTATATCCCCGCGACTAACTCGATGTCCTTGTTGGACGGCGTCGAGCGCGGCGGAAGCGTTATGCAGAACATGCGCGGCGATTCAATCGAGACGCACGCTTTGATTTTTAAATCGTATCAGATCTTGTATCAAACCTGGAAGAAGATCGTTGAGGATCCGGAAAAGCGCAAGTTGATGCGAACGATCAATCCTAACGATCCTAAGATCGAAAACGGCGGCGAACATTTGGCTGTCGCCAGTCTTGAACGAATGATTTCCGTCTCCGTCGGCGGTTCTCAGCGCGATTTTAAAGACGCCAGTACGATTACCGTTTCGTGCGAGTCGCTGGATCCGTATGAAGCCGCGATGATCGTCAATACGGTTGTTGAACAGTATCAAGCGTACTTTACGGAGAAGTACAATCGTACGAACGACGAAGTTCGCAAGGCGATCGAAGACTCGCGCGCGTCTCTCAAAGTGGAAATCGAAGAGAAACGCAAGGATCTTTTTGAGTTCATTAAGACGTCTCAAATCACGTTCATTGGTAGCGAGGAGAACAACCCGCTGTTGACCTCTCTTATCAAGATGAGCGAGAACTTGGTGAATATTGACTTCCAGCTCCTGAAGTTGGAAAACCGCCTGGAATCTCTTGAAACGTCGATTGCCGGTCGAGAGATCGACGAGTTGAAAGAAGAAGAAATCATTGCGCTGATGAGCGGCGGCGAAGGGGACGCGGTTCTTGAAACGCTGATCTCTACCGCGCGCGGTAGCGCCGACGCGGAAACGTATCGCGTCGCGAGCGCCGTCACCTTCGGGGAAAACACTTTGCAGACGCGCATCACCGAGTTGAATATGAGACTTGTAGAGGCGCAAAAGCAATATTCGAGCGATCACCCTCAGGTTAAATCCCTGAAGCAACAGATTGCGGATTTGGAACGTCAGGTTGAAGACAATCGCGCCAAGACCGAAAACGAGACGGGCAAGATCGGCGTCGTGAGTTATCACCAGCTCTTCCGTTCGTATATGGAAGCGTTGAGACGCCGCATGTCCGAATTGCGAGAGGAAAAGACGAAGATTAACTCCTACGTCGAAGCGAAGGACGAAGAAGTCCGATTGATCACCGAGTACCGCGAGATGATCGCGTCGAAGAAACTCTCCATCGATACGCTCAAGATGATGCTCGATCAAAACGAGCAGAACTTGAAACAACTCTCCCTCATGAGTAACGTCAACACGTATCAAGTGGAAGTCCTCTCTCAAGCTGTCGAAAATCCGAACCCCGTTTATCCGAATTTCTTCAAGTTCCTCATAATGGGATTTGCGGTTGGTTTAGTCGGCGGCGTCGCGCTAGCTTATCTCGTCGACGTGACGGACGCTACGTTCCACTCTCCGAGCGACGTCGTGCGCGTGTGCCGCGCGCCAATCCTGGCGCAGATTCGTCCATTTATTCCTCACTTCAAAGACATTACGCCTAAAATCCGTAAGATGAATCGCGAAGCGAAGAAACCTGATCCCGCCTTGATTGCGTATTACCACTCCAACGATCCGCTTTGCGAAAACTTCCGACTTATTCGAACGCGCGTCTTCAACCAATTCAAAGGCTCTAAGAGCGTGGTTCTCATGGGAACGAGCCCTCACCCGACGGATGGTAAGACCATGTGCGTATCCAACCTCGCCGTGAAGTTCGCCGAGTCTGGTAAGAAAGTCCTCCTGATCGACGGCGACATGAGAAAGCCCGATATTCACAAGTGGTTCGGTTTGACGAACATGAGCGGTTTTTCCAACGTGTTGACGAACGCCGCGACGATCGAAGATTCGATTAAGCCGACTGTCGTCGAGAATCTTTCGGTGATGACGGCGGGAACCAAGTTGAAGTCTCCTTCCGAAATTGTCGCGAGCCAACGCTTCGACGAAGTTATTGCGAAATTGCGTCAGATGTACGACGTCATCCTTATCGACGCGCCGCCGACTCTCTATGTGAACGACGCGCAATCGATGGGGCCGCGCATAGACGGCGTGTTCTATATCTTCCGTATTCGTCGTCGAGGTCGTCCGGATGTGGTGGCCGGTATCCGCGGTTTGGCGGACGTCGGTTCCAATATCCTCGGGTGTGTGGTAAACCTCTTCGGAAAGCATCGTTCCTATAACGAAGCGGCGATCGAGGAAGATACGAAGGGATATGGATACGGATATGGATACGGATATGGATACGG
>CAVGEG010000012.1:0-48816 GCA_963628165.1 Paratractidigestivibacter sp.
GGGATTGGGTATCAAATAAAGAACGTCTCGATCAAAACGGGCTTGAACGCGTCAATGGGCGAAGTGTCTCTAAACAAGAGGCCGAGCTTATTCGGCAACAAAAATCCCAAGAAGAAACGGCAATTTATTGGAAGAAAGAGGTTAAGTTTCTCTATCAAGAGGCTTTAAAGGGGAATCAACGGGCGCGTGAAACATTCCGTACTATTCGCGCACCCCAAGCTTTAGGCCCCTTATTAAAGACCTTTGCCTCCGAAAAAAAGAACCCCGAAGGACGCATTCTGCTCATCCAAGGGATGGCGGCTATAGGAACGCCCGCTTCTTTGGCAGAATTAGGAAAAATAGCCGTTAGCGATCCAGACGCTGACGTCCGAGTTGCCGCTGTTGAGGGTATATTACGGAAAAGAGAAGCAGCGGCAGACGCAATAGAATATTTCAAGAGACGATTGCGTTCAGAGACTGACATTGAAGCCATCAATAGCGCCGCTTACGCCCTTGGCCGTCTTAAAGGGAAAAGCGCAATTCCAGATCTCATCAATTCCTTGGTTACTACCCATAAACGACAAACAATTTCAGGAACAGACAAAACGGGAATGTCCGTAGATGGGACTGGGAAAATCTCCGGTTTTTCTCCTGGCGGTGGAGTTAAAATACAAACGGTAACGGAGGTGAGTCAAAACAAGATGGTTCACGAAGCTCTTGTCAATATCATTGCGGATAACTATCCTTCTCCTGTCGACTTTGGCTATGATATTTCCCAGTGGATTCGTTGGCAACGCGAGGTTGAACAATTGTCAAATTTCTATCCTCGACGCGATCAATAAACGAAATAGAGAAGGGCTGTTCACCAATTGTTCGAACAGCCCTTCTCTATTTATGACTCTATTTACGAACTCTATCCTATCTCAGAAAAATTCCATTTTCCGCGCATAACTTCACTTGCTCATCCGGCCAAATAGACGCCTGAACTTCTCCAACGTGAGCGCAACGCAAAAAGAACATGCAAAGACGAGATTGTCCGATACCTCCGCCAACAGACAACGGTAGCTCGTCGTTCAATAAAGCTTTATGGAATGGCAACTGGGTTCGTTCTTCGCATCCGCAGAGTTCTAACTGCCTCAAAAGCGCAAGCTTATCCACGCGAATTCCCATCGAAGAAAGTTCCAACGCTTGCTTCAGCACGGGATTCCAAACCAAAATATCTCCGTTCAAGCCATAATAACCAGGTTCAGTTTCAGTACTCCAGTCGTCATAGTCAGGAGCTCGACCGTCATGAACGCTTCCATGGGAAAGCTTGTGCCCAATTCCAATAACAAACACCGCTCCATACTTACGCACGATCTCCGTTTCACGTTCTTTTGGAGTCAACGTCGGATATTCGTTAAGTAAATCTTCAGATTGAATGAAGGTAATTCGTTCCGGAAGGATAGGATGGATGTGGGGATATTCGCTATAGACACAATGTTCAACGTCCTTTAAACATTCGTATATTCCCTCGACAAGGTCGCACAGATAGTCAAGATTTCGATCTTCCGGGCGAATCGTTCTTTCCCAGTCCCATTGATCCACATAAAGAGAATGAAGATTATCCAATTCTTCATCAGCCCTAATCGCATTCATGTCCGTATAGATTCCGTATCCGACCGGAATTCGATACGCCGCCAACTTGGTGCGCTTCCATTTTGCCAAAGAATGGACGACCTCCGCCACGCTTTCATTCATTGCTTTAATAGGAAAAGAAACTGGTCGCTCCACGCCATTGAGGTCGTCGTTAATTCCAGTTCCTTTAGGAACAAATAACGGAGCCGTCACGCGTCGGAGATTCAATTCATTTGTTAAGCTCTGCTGAAACGTCTCTTTTATGAAAAAAATAGCCTGTTCTAATAACTCAGGAACAAGCTTAACCGAATAATCGTGAGGAATAATCAAGGACATAATAGAACTCCAAGGGATCGGACGATAACAAAGTCCATATCCCAATTCAACAAACCGCCAGGTACACCATCCATCTATCGCAACAGAAAGTTACACAACCACGCGCTACATTTTAAAAATCTGATTGGCAACGTCAAGTCTGGAGCCAAACTCATTGAAACAACGACGATAATACACTGGCGTTAGAATAAAAAAGACGCGGTTTGTTATTTCCGCGCCTTAATTGTTTCATCCCAACAAGGAGTCAGCTCTCACTCCCCTGCTTTGTATTGCTCCGCTAGTTTCTTATACTTCGCCGAGTCCTCTGTCTTCTTTAGACCCTTTGACATCGTCGAAAGATTAGAATATACAACATACAGATTTGAATTCTTTACGAATCCTAGCTCATGGCCCTTTTCTAAGTAGTCGGCGGCATTCCTAAGAATAGCGAGTCCCTTCTCTTTCTTTCCATTTTTCCAATAAATGGAAGCAACAGAAGCAAGAGGAGCTCCTATTCTAACTGAATCGCGTCCCTTGACGTCCTTCTTGACTTGATCCAGGTAATCGCACGCGGCGTCCCAATATTCAAAAGCCTCGTTCTGACGGTCGCTTCCAGCCAAAAGGAGCCCTAATTGCAACTGAGCGATTGCCGTCGGAACGCGTTCAGGAAGTTCTCGATATTCGGAGACTATTTGCAGATAGCCTAACCCTTGTTTGCAGCAATTAATCGCAACTTTCATCTCTTTACGCGCCTCATAGATACGAGAAGCCGCTACAAGAGTGCGACCAACATGCCATCGGACAGACGCGGCGGAAACCTCGTCTAACGTCTTGCGCAAATATAGTTCGGCAGACGCCTTCAATTTTTGAACATAGCCGTCAATCCGTTCAGAATCGGGCATTTCCAAACCGACAGTAATGGCTGTTTCCAGAACGTCCAGTTGCGCAGAAGGCAACTGCGACTCCTCAGGTCGGATCGAATCAATTTCCTTGGCGACTTCGGATGCGGCGTCCAACCATTCAAAAGCTTTATCTTGATCGGACGAGTTCTTCCACGGTTTCTGCGCGACAGCCGTTGCAATCGACAAGTTCGCCCGAAGTTCCAAGAGTTTCGCAGCAAGGTAAACCTCAGCGGTCGGTTTCGCCGTATACAAGGTCTGGAGGAGGTTTAATGCACGTTGACCTTGCGATATCGCTCCATCATAATCAGGATCCGCTGATTCGCGTTTAAGATTGGAGTCGAGACAAACAGCCTCGATTGCAAAAAGGGGATGTTCGACAAAGGAATCTCTGACAGCGTCCATATAACGCAAGGCGGACGCCATTTCTCCGGCTTGAATCAACGTGTCGATATATGTCAAATGAAACTGAGGCATCGTATCGTTAAGCTTAATAGCTTTGTAGATATAACGTCGCGCATTTGCAAAATCTCCGACAGCTAGATGCGTCTTTGCGAGGATCCAATTCGCTCCAGGGGCATTGGCGTCGTGCAAAAGAGCATGTTCGGCGTCGTCTCGAGCGTAGGTCAAATTAGAGGACAAATCCTGTTCCGCTCGCATGATAAAATATTCGCATTTTACCGTTTCGGCGACGATTTGGATGACGCGATTACTGGGCAAACCGGGACGTTCCCCCTTCTCTAAAACGAACGCGACGCCCTTCTCAGGAAAAACCTCGCGGAAGTTCCCCATTTCATCAGGGGACCAAATCGGTCTTACGTCTTTAATCTCGCTTTCGAAGACTTTACGCGCGTCGGACTCAGAACGAGGATCCTTTAGGTTAATCATCACGGCTTCGACCAATCCGTCGACGCCTACCACCTGAATCGTGACGTCTGGCAAAGTCGCCGTCTGAAACGTTGCGACGTCGTAACCGTCCACTTTCTCGATCGCAACGGGTTTGCCCAACGTTGGATTCTTATCTAATTCCGAAAACTTCGTAATGCCAGGCATTACTTCCATGAACTTCGCACCGTGAGGTTTGTGACCGGTGGAAGCGTCGGAATCAGCACGAACGTCAATATTGGGAATTCCCTCAAACTCGTCGACGAGTCCTTTGTTTTGAGAAGAGCCTTTCTTTGCTTTACCGAGATCAATACCATTCTTAGAAGCAATCGGAGTCTGGTCGGCAACTTGAAGAATCTGTGAAGAATTTGCCTCAACAACGCTCAGAGAATTCTCTCCTCCCCTATCGTTCTCCATTCCAAATAGAGGACAGAATGACGAGATCGCCAACCCGCAGACGCCTAGCGTCAGCGCTAATAATCGGCGATTTGTAGCGCGTCTCTTATCTTTACAATGTCTGTCGCGTATTTTCAAAATTTGATCCATGATTTTACTCCAAGTCTAGAGCCAAACAACATTCTAAAGCTTTAAGACGATATCCAAAAAAAGGTTTCAAGTCCAGATCAATCTATATATTCCCGAAGCAACGTCGGCGGCATGATAAGTGTCGCCGATTAATACTTCATCAGAAGATAAAGATTCCGCGCATTAAAAACCTAAAAAATAAAAAAACGCTTTTAAAACGGCGTCAATGGTCGTAAAATTAAGGGAGTGGTCTTGTTTTCTCAAAGCCAATTGAGGAAACCAAGACGCTGTTGACGTTAATACGAACGACTGCAAGTCACCTAACAATAGATACGAAAAGAGAGGCTCTTATGCTAAAGATTGGTATTGTCGGCGTCGGTTTCATGGGAATGATTCACTATTTGGCCTATCAACGTATTGAAAATGTTAAGGTCGTGGCTCTTTGCGAATCCTTCTCTAAGGAACGCCTCACGGGCGACTGGACGAAAATTAAGGGGAATTTTGGTCCTGCGGGAACGCAAATGGATCTTACCGGCGTTGCGACCTACGATAATTTGGAAGATTTTCTCAAAGATCCCAATGTCGACGTCGTCGACGTTTGTCTTCCTCCTGCGGTTCACGCCGCGAACACAATTGCCGCTCTTAAAGCGGGTAGAAACGTCTTCTGCGAAAAACCAATTTCCTTGATGGAAGAAGAAGGCGTCGCAATGGTCGAGGCTGCTCACGCCGCCAATAAGCTTTTGATGATTGGACACGTCCTCCCCTTCTTCGACGCTTTCAACTATATTTATCAAGCGAAGCTTACGCAGAGATTTGGTAAATGCCTTGGAGGTAACTTCACTCGCGTTATCTCCGATCCAACGTGGCTCCGCAACTTCTACAGCATGAACGGTTCGGGCGGCCCTATGCTGGATCTTCATATCCATGACGCTCACTTCATCCGCACGATGTTTGGCATGCCTAAAGCGGTTCAGACAGTTGGTCGCCTTCGTGGAGAATGCCCCGAGTATTTCAACACTCAGTTCCTCTATGACGATCCCGATCTCGTTGTTACGGCGACCAGCGGATGCATCAAGCAACAGGCGCGTCCTTTCACCTTCTCTTACGAAGTTCACTTCGAAAAAGCGACCGTCTTCACGGATTGTTTCAATCAAGTGCCCGTCACTGTTTTGCACGAAGATGGAACTATCGAAAAACCCGAATTTCCCGCTGGCGACGACGTCTCTCCGTTCGTTAACGAATTGACGGAAGCCAGAAATTGCTTCCTCGCTGGCAAAGCTTCTTCCTTACTCGACGGAGTTTTGGCGAGAGACGCGCTGACTATTTGCCACAAGGAAATCGAGTCTTGCAACACGAAAAAGCCGGTTAATATCTGATCGGATATTTGCCTCAAACCTATGAAAGGGCGTCTGAAAAATTGGCGCCCTTTTTAAAATACACAAACAAACAAAGCTTTTCATTTTTTTTTGCATATACAGGCTATGAAAAAATATCTTCTCAATAGGCGCCCGTAATCCGATACGCCTATAAAGTTAAGAATTTTTATTTACGGCCAAGAAAAAATGAAATCAACCGAGATAGAAGAAACGAAGAAGCGTCTGGATTTTCAACACGAAGAGCTGCTAAGAAAAATAGACGAGCTTGACAAACGCATCCAGGTGATTTTGTCGGAATGGGCGCAAGTGGACGATCAATTAAGCTCTTTTTCGATTCCCAAGTAAATTCGTTCATGTAAAAGCAGAAGATAATGAGTCGCTTCCTCGCTAATTCTTAACAACAGTCTTAGACAGTCTGAGAGGGACTCATGGATAAATCAGTTTTCTCTAAAACTTTTCTTTTCCTATGCCTAGCATTAGCGGTTCTATTTTCTTACGAGGCGTCGCATGTTATTGGAGCTGACTCCGTAAGGATAGTTTCTTATAACGTTAGAAATGGCCGAGGATTAGACAACAAGGTTGACTATTCAAGAATTGCCGAAGTTATCAAAAAGAATACGCCAGACATTGTCGCCCTACAAGAATTAGACAATAAAACGAGTCGTTCTCAAGGCGTCAACGTCCTTTCCGAAATTGCTAATCTGTCCGGAATGTATCCAACATATGGAGCTGCTATTGATTTTCAAGGTGGCAAATACGGCGTTGGAATTCTCTCTAAAGAAAAACCTATTAAAGTGGAAACGATCCCGCTACCAGGAAGAGAAGAACGACGAGTTCTTTTATGCATTGAATTGGAGAAGTACGTCGTTTTCTGTTCGCATTGGTCTTTAACTAAAGAAGACCGTAATTCAACGGTTGCCATAATAACCAACCAGAAAAAACAATATTCAAAACCCATTTTTCTTTGCGGAGATTTCAACGCTCACAGCGAAGAAGATTCCATCCTCTCGCTGAAAAAGGATTGGACAATCCTGTCTATCGACGCTCCGACCTATCCTGCCGACGTGCCAGCTGAACGAATCGACTACATTTGCGCAACCGATCCAAGCGACGCAATTTCAAAAGAACTATGGCAAAAATCAGCCGTCGTTAGTTCGGTAATCAACGCCCCCATTGAATCGGATCATCGTCCCATTCTAGTCGAGATTGACCTAAAGCTTCTAGAAACGGAAAGGTAATACTAAAAAATCAAGCGGACTTCATTTAAAAGTCCGCTTGATTCGTCTGCTTTATTTGTTCTAGTCGAGCGCTTGAATCGTATAGAACACTACCCCATGCGAACCAAGCTCGCCGTTGAAAATCAGCTTACCGTCCTCGCTTACCTTCACGTTATCAAGGGTATGTCGCGGTTCTTTATTAGCTTTAGCGACATACTTGTCTCGAAGAAAAGTGAAATACTTCTCTTGGTATTCGGGGTCTATCCATCCTATGTCTAAATTTCCACTATCCGGAGACCACGAAAAAGCTTCGTCAGGAATAGAAAGTCTTTCCTTGTCCTTCAGCCATTCGGTAAAAAAGTTTTCTTCATCGTCGAGAATCGTCGTCGTTATCTGAACATTCTTGCCCTTCCAAAATGGAACGTCGACTTCTAAACGAGTCTCCAGAGACTGCGTATAATTCAAATCAAATTTAAAGTTGTAACACATCAACCTCAACGTTTGATCTTTTTCGTCCAGACCAGCCACGACGTCGCAATCGACGCCGTCTTGTAATCGTTTTTCCGTATGAACGGCAAGCGCGCGGCAATCCTTAAATTTTGAGGCGTTTTGCGCCAATCTAAAAGAAATTAAAGGATATCCGTTCCAAGGAGAGGAAGAAGAATAGGTCCACGAACTAAAGTAATCGATGTCATTATCGATCATTATCTTAACGAGACGCGCGTCGTATGCGCTTTGATAGGTATACCCCACGACTCGACATGTGAGATCGGCTTTAAATTTTCCTTTGCGCGAACCCAATATTCTCCCTTCGTCAACGCCATAACGCAAATTCGTCAATCCTAGCTCGTTAGCACGTTCTCTTATACGATTGACGGTTTCTGCAAGAGTCATGGGATGGGGAGAGTTTGGTGCGTCGTCATAAAACGAAACTGCAAAATATTTTATCGGGATTGGAGATTCGCCAGTCTTGGCATTCTTACCTAAAGCGCAATGGTTTAATAATTCACGTTCATCCCAAAGCCCCTCTGTACACGCCATTGCGTGGGCGCCAATCCAGATTTCATTCCCGAGAAGATCGCATAAAGCCGCCACAGTATAATCATAAAGCTTAAAATAAGCTTCACGACTACCTTCAGGAGACGAATCTTTATCGTGAAACCAATTGAGGTTTTCAAACTCGACAAGAACGCCAAATCCCCATGTCTGAACTTCTTCAAGGTTAAAATGATCGATCAACGCTAGGACAATCGCATGGACGTATCGATAATACGCCTCATAATCGTCCGGTGGAAGAACGTCAACGCCAAAGCAATCGACTACCGAATCTTTCGAAAACTTATCCGGAACGCTAAATTTAATATGAGGTTTCGCCCCTAATTTCAGAACCTTCTCGCAAGCCTCAATCAAAGAGCTAAAATCATAATCATCAAGAACGTCCGTATTCTCAGGTTCTAGAAAGAGATCTCGAGTAGCGTTACCGCCGGTTGCTTGCATAAACTGGACGCTCTCAACAAAATCGCTTAAATTCGCCCCTTCATCCTTTGCTGGAGCAAGCCATGATTGATACTGCCAAATATTTACGGTTGAGAATTTGTTACCGATAACGTTGCCGCGAGCAGTTCCATCAATAACCGCACGAATGTAAGATTTATCGGTTTCGCCACCAATCGCGTTCTCCTTATCCATCCCTGAAGCGTTCAGAGGAAAGCTGAAAGCCAGCAGGAAACTGAGAAACGATGAAATGAATTTCAAAAGCATTTTGGAGTACGTCGTCATTTTTTCTCGCAAGTTATCTCGAAAGTCCACTTGTCAAAATACAAGTTGTCGCCATTCCACTCTATTTCACCCTTTTGCAAATCAACGGGCTCGCTTCTAAAATATTGCTTGGGAATGAAGAATTGTTCGCCGATAGAGTCGTTTATGACCAACCTATATTGGTCGAGGGCGCTTTTATAAAAATCGCGAACCTCTTTTTTATCACTTTTCATTAAGCCATAAGACATGTCGATTGGAACCCAACCAATTCCCTCATAATAAACCTCGCCCCAATCGTGCATTCCACAAACGTTGGAATTCTCTCGCATCGTCCAACCGCTTTGCCATTTCGCAGGTATTCCAAGAGAGCGACAAGCAGAAACAAGCAGTAATGTTAGCATACCGCAGTCGCCGTGTCCTTCACGAAGAACATATTCAGGAATGCAAGTCATTGTTCCATATTCATTTGACGAGGCCCACGGATATGTCGCGTCAATTTTGTCGAAAATGAGAGACGTCATTTTCACTGGGTTTGTTTCATCGCCAACGATTGATTTTGCCCACGCTCTGACCTCGTCTGATAAAACCATATGAGGAAGACGTTCGGCAGTGTATTTTTTGTAGAGTTCACTCTCGAAGTCGTAAGGTTTCACAGAATCTATTAATTCTTGTTGAGAGAAGTACTGAGCATAACTCGTAGTTTCAAAAGAAAATTTAAAGATCGTATCTTGCCCCTTAACGGCTTTCTTCTCCATGTATAAAGTCCGTTGCAGATCGTCAGTTGGAGAAAGTTTCCAAACGTCTCCGTCAGCATACAAGAGCTTCACTTGAACTTGACGGGCGCCGCCTTCTCGCGGAAATGGAGCCCAATAGCGAACGACTTCCCCTTCAGGTATCGTATTTGCAGGAATTTTGGCAACGCAGGTAAAGACGTTGCGACGGCCTTGAGACAACTGCCCGAGAGCCCGAGATTGTTCGATAATTCGTTCGCAATTGCTTAGACGGAGGGCGCTATTCTGTTTGTCGTATTCAGTGACCACTCTACTTTTCTGGAGTTCTGGATCCAACCGAGGAAGATTCGGAACCGCGTTCTTAAAATAATAACGCACGCCGTCTATAGGACGCATCTCAAGGTATTTTTTGGACTCCCAATAACGAAGTTTCGCGTCGTCTGTCTCATATCCAGCCTCCGCTAACTGCGCCTTGATCTGATCCCCTGTATACGGAAATTCCATTCGTATTCTTCGCATTAGTTCATAATACCATTCGCGAAGAAGAGACTCTTCTGGCGACAGCTCGCCTAAGCCTTGAAGATACGTTTTTGCTTCCTCAAATTTACTGTCGTTAATATCTTTATTTACTTTTTTTTGCCATTCAGACTGGGCAGGAGATACTTGAGCAGTTAGAATAACAGCAAGAAGAGCCGTCAAACCGATCAGTCGAAGGAAGGTGACGCTTATCAATTTCATTTAGACGCCTTATACGTTAGGGTTTTTAAGGGATAATCCATCCTAAGCCAAATATAGGTTTAGTATACGGCTAGGCATAATTAGACGCAAGTAGTTTTAAGGCGAAGCAAGATCTAGTACCCCGTAAGATAATTGGGTTTTTCATAGGGAGAGAGCATGTTATACTATAAAAGTGTTCTAATATGTATTTTGTTGTCCCTCTTTTCACTTGTTTCATTCGCACATTCGGCGGAGCCAGAATCTACCGCTGAAACTATGCATACTGAGATTTATTCCTTAAAAGAAAAATATGTGCCCGATACGCGCCTAAATTTCTTTTAAGACGGATGGAGAAGTTTATTCTGTCGAAACCTCCTCTAAGGAACTTTACAGTTCCATTTTAGATCTCGCCAAACGTTATCCACATGAAAAAATTTCAGTTCGTTTGCTTCCCGACGAATCGAACGCACAAGATAAATGGCGAGCGCTTGTCAAATTTTCCACCATTCAAATCCAAACCGAACCGGATTTTACCTCGGAATGGAGCACTCAAGCGCTGATGGGAACGCCTGTGCGCATTTTAAAGTACGCGCAGGGATACTGGGCTCTGATTCAAAATTACGACGGTTATGTAGGTTACACAGCAGTTGGAAATTTACAGCCCCTAACGGAGAACGAATATCTCCAATGGCTCGCCACTCCTCGCGTCGTCTACCTCGAGAACAACGGCTTCATCTATTCGCACCCCCATCTGGATTCTCCAACGATCTCAGACTTAGTTGCGGGAAACGTGCTCGTATGGTTGAATAAAGAAAGTGAAAACTCGTTTCGTCGGGTTCAAACTCCAGACGGACGTTGCGGGTGGGTTCCGGAAAAAGAAACTCAGGAGTGGAACAACTGGGTTTCAACTCGAGAGTTAACGGCTGAAAATCTGATCTCTAGCGCGCGTCGTCTCATGGGCGTTCCATATGTCTGGGGCGGAACGTCGTCTAAGGGCGTCGACTGTAGCGGTCTTGTAAATTTCGCCTTTATGCAAAATGGTTACAATATTCTTAGAGACGTCAGCCAAATACAACGAGAAGGAGTCGAGGTTGATATTTCCCATGGTTGGAAAAATTTCCAACCCGGCGATTTATTAATCTTTGGCAAACGCGAAGCGAATGGTAAAACGCACTGGCGCCACGTTGGAATCTATTTAGAGAACGGTAGGTTTATACACAGCGCCACTTTTGTGCACGAAAGTAGTCTTGATCCACTCTCCTCCGATTATGATGAAGGAAACGCCAAGGAACTCATTAAAGTAATGCGCATGATTAATGCGCCGAAGACGCCCTATTTTCACCCTATTTCAGAGAATAAAGCGTTTCAAAACGCTTTCTAGAAATATATCGTTCATTTTACCTATGGGGGAAGTCATGATGTTAACACGACGTAACTTCTTGGGCTACACAGCCTCTTGCGTTGGAGCTTCTATGCTACAAAGTTTGCATTCATCTAACGCTCTTTCAGCTGGCGAACAAGATCTCAATACATCCAATAAACTGGGAAAGATGAACCTCACTTTTTCCCCTTATCCGCTCAAACTGCGCCATGCGTTTGGCGTCGCAAGCGTCACGCGAACGGAAACAATGGGCGTTCAAGTTCAAATTGAACTTGATGGAGTTGTGGGCTATGGCGAGGCGTCGATGCCCCCTTACCTGAGCGAATCTACTGAATCGGTGTTGGCTTTCCTCAATCGCGTCAATCTCTCTCAGTTCAAAAGTCCTTTTGAAATGGAAGACATTCTGGCCTATGTCGACAGTATCTGCGAACACAATACTGCGGCGAAGGCTTCTATCGACCTGGCTCTTCATGACTTAGTTGGAAAGCTTATCGGTCGCCCCTGGTGGAAAATATGGGGATACGATAAGAAAAAGACCCCGTCGACGATGTATACGATAGGTATTGACGCCCCTGACGTCGTACGGGAAAAGACGAAGGAGGCTTCATCTTTTGAACTACTAAAAGTTAAACTTGGTCGAGACAATAAAAGCGATCGAGAAATGATTGAATCTGTCCGTTCAGTCACTGATAAGCCAATAGCGGTCGACGCCAATCAAGGTTGGAAAGACAAAATCTACGCGCTTGAGATGATCGAATGGCTTTATGAAAAGGGAATCGTTTTAGTCGAGCAACCAATGCCCAAGACGAAGTTAGACGATATTGCGTGGCTCACCGATAGAAGTCCGCTCCCCATCATGGCCGACGAATCGCTTCAGAGACTGACAGATATTCCGAAACTCAAGGGCGCATTCTCGGGAATCAATATCAAACTTATGAAGTGCACCGGCTTACGAGAAGCCTGGAAAATGATCAATCTGGCAAGAGGCCTCGGAATGAAAGTGATGGTTGGATGCATGACGGAAACCTCATGCGCTATTTCCGCCGCAGCCCAACTCTCGCCTGCGGTTGACTGGGCTGATCTGGACGGCAACCTTTTAATCGCGAATGATTGCTTCGACGGAGTTAAAACGGAACCTAACGGGAAACTTGTCCTATCGGATTTACCGGGATTAGGAATCGTCAAGAGAGATAATCCTATCAATCGTCTCGACGATTTCCAAAACTCTAAGCCCTGAACAAGCGACCTTGACTGTCAATGGAAATGATATAGAATCACTAACATCGCAGTTAAGGCGCTGTGTTTGTCTCCATAGCTCAATTGGATAGAGCGTTGGCCTCCGAAGCCGAAGGTTGCAGGTTCGATTCCTGTTGGAGACGCTTTATATCTTTTTTCGATTTTGCGCGTTTGCTCTCGGACTTTTTCCTCTATCGTCGTTCTATCATTTGTCAAATTGAACGGCTTTTGAACGCGAACCTCGTAAGTCGACAAGTTTTAGCGGACGTTCGTCCAGGTTACGGTCGTTAAGTTGCATCGCGTAGTGACCGCTCAAAACATTATTCAGAAAATCTCCCAGAAACTTCGTCCTCCAACCTGATAGGAGACGAACCTGTCTAACGTCGGGAATCTTATGTTCATAATAGGCGATCGCCTGACGTATATCGCTCAACGTCGTCACAACTTGATATGAAATATGCCTCTTTTGGCAATATTGAGCCAACAAAACACCGACGAGCTGAGTCGCCAACTTATAAACGGGATAAAAGGCAACCGTCTGCTTGGGCTTTTCTTCCTCGGGCGTTTCCAAAGCGCCTCGAATGACGTGACAAATTTCTTGAACAAACTGCGACTGCGAAGAACCGTTGACGCCTCTCATCACGGCAATTTGTTCAGGAGCGTATACCCCGCGCTTCGCTAAATTAAGAATAACGTCGTCTCTCATTATCCTTGAAGGAGCGACATTCTTCGCCAACGCTTTTTCACGTCGCCAACGCCACAAATCGCGAATGATCGTTAGCTCATTGGACGAGCAAGCTCTCGACCCCACAAGCTTTCTCCAGTGCTCCTCGGTGAACGATTCTTTGAGTTCTCTGCAATAATCTTGCATCTCCTCTTCGAACCACTCCATACGATTCATCGTATGTAATTTCTCTATTAAGTAATTCGCAATTTTCCGAAGATGACAAACGTCGTTGAGCGCATAGCTCAGCTGAGAATGCAAGAGGGGTCGGTGTTTCCAATCCGTTAAAGTTTCCGCCTTTTCTAGAGAAACTTTAATCGTTTCGTTAGCCAGGCTCTTAAAGTTTAACGGATAGCCCAACCCCACGAAGGCTGCCGCCAGTTGAACGTCAAAAATGCGTTTTGGAAAGCGTTTAATCGCACGAAAACAAAACTCTAATTCACTGCGACAGGCATGAACGATCGAGAGCGTGTCGTCGCGACATACCCTCTCCCAAAATGGCGTCAAATCAGGCAAGGAAAGCGTGTCAAGAAGATAATACCCAGTTTCTGTCGCTACCTGCAACAGACACAATTCCGCGCGATAATGCCCTTCGGAAATAAATTCTGTATCATAGCCAATCCATGACACATTCTCTATTTCTTCAAGAAAACGGGCAAAACGTCCCTGAGTTGTTATGTATTGATAGTCCATTTTCATACCAGTCTACTACTAAAATGCAAACTCACGGTCATGTGCGCAAAAGAGAATTCTTCCTAATCGTAAAAGCCAAAACGCCCCCTCAAACTATTCTCGTCTCAGCATTTCCCACGCTGTGTCAAGAGCCTGTGGAATAGACTTAGCCGAACACGTCGTAGTCATAAAATTCGCGTCGCCATTCCATCGCGGCACTATATGCCAATGCATGTGACCGGGAAGCCCCGCGCCGGCGACACGTCCTAGATTAAGCCCTACATTAAAGCCTTCGGCGTTCATAGTCTTCTCAATTTTGCCGATCCAGTACGTGATCTCAGACATAAGGCATTGAGCTTCTTCGGGTGCGAGCAAATCCATTCTGGAAATATGGCGTATTGGAGCAACCAATAAATGACCGTTGTTGTAAGGAAATCTATTGAGGAGCGTTACTGTCCATTGGGTTCTTCCTACAACTAAACGCTTTCTATCATTCTCAGAATCCGCATAAGCTTGACAGATGAAGCAGTCAGGATTCCCTCCTTCAGCAACCTTAAGTTTTGGAAGCTCATCACCGCCTTTTTCAGACTTAATATACTCCATCCGCCATGGAGCCCATAAAATATCAAGCTGGTTCATTTGTTCAAACCTCTAGTCATTTTTGAGTACGCTTATCTGATACCGTTACAAAAGGAGACTGCTTCTTAAAGTTCTTCGACTGGGCTTGATCTCCTCCCCCAACGACGCTTGGAGCACGAGACGTAGCAACGTCTTCAAACAGAGGTTCAGACGAATCAATTTCACCAAAATGATTATCTGTTTCCTTTGTTTTATTACGATTCATATTTTCAATATCAGAAGTCGTTTGAGGCCTTGGCCTAAAACTCTTCGCATCTTTATTCAACGCCTTATCAGAAAGCTCGGATGAAACAGTTTCCTCAGTAATGTCAGGATCCGGATCTACGACAACGTCGCTTTCTGTTTCCGAATCAAGAACGCTAAGGGTCGATTTATCCAGAGCGACTTCTCCTTGCGCCTCGCCGTCTACCGACAAATTCTCAATATCGATCGCAAAATCGGAATTATCGCCAACGCTAGGCGTAGATACTGGAACAACTTCTCCTTGCGCGTCTTCATCGCCAGGAAAAGCGGTCGTTGCGCTCTGATACTCTGAAGTCTCAACCTCTTCGCCTTTCATCGACGTCTCGGAGCCTGAGACGCTTGGAGCGCTATCTAAACCGATAACAAAACTATCGGCGTTATTCGTTAAATTGGATTGCACCTCGTCAAGAGGATCCGCGCCAACAGACGCATTAGAAAACATGGAGACGGCCTCTAAATCTGTCTTCTCCGTCTCTCGATGTAATTCAACGCGAATCTTGCCCTCCTCATACGCCTTACGAACTCTTTCCAATTCCTCTGACCGTAGAAGCATCGTAATTGTTGAAGATCTAACGAGCCCCTCTGTGCCAAAACGATTCTCATCGGTCACAGAGAGAACGGAAACATTACTCGCAATAATTTCCGTCGTCAATCGAGGAAGAACGGAAGCGTCGCCTCTAGAAGAATCGTCTTTAATAACCAGAAGATCAACGGCGTCGCCCGCCTTAACCATTTGATTTAACTTGGCGGTTTTTAAATAATTACGGTTGCCGTTTTCTTTCGTGGCAGAAACGATTTCAATTGGAACAATGGAACACCCAGGCGGAACAAACGCCGTTGTCGACTCAGTCTGCCGCTCCAATTCTTGTAGATCATAAAGGGTAATTGCCTCGCCGTCGCGGACGTCTCTGGTGACGCGTCGCCCTGCTACGCCCCTAAAAGAGAGAATACCGTCTCGCGGAATTTCCTCCTCGGGAGTTAAAGCCAAGCGAACATTAAGAGCGCTTAATTCAGTCCCCGCCGGTAGATCTCCATTGGCGACCAATAACTGCTCTTTAACGCAGAACTCCGTTTCGTCCACGTTCTGAGCGACGTCCCTTTCCACAAAGAAAATGCCTTTAATCGCATAGGCGGCGGCAAGACCTGCCACCAACGCAACCAACAAAAGCGACCACGTTTTCCAATTCATATTAAACCAAAACGAGTTTCCAGAATTATTCTAGAACAACAGCGCCCTTTTACTACAACATTTGATATGCTTATCAAAAAACGCTTCTAAAAGCGACATAGCGTCCAACGACACTATGCAGACTCTTTATCGACAGAATAGGACTTGCTGTTGAAACTTTCTTTCGAGGCGTTCAACAAGCAAGTCGTTGATATTCCTCAAAGGGACGGAATAAAGCTTTCGTCCTTCGTCAAGGATTCGCAAAAACGAGCCAGTAGGTTCGCGGCGTTATCCATGTCAGACCAAGACACGATCTCAACAGGCGTATGCATGTAACGATTAGGAATCGAGATTAACCCCGTCGCAACGCCGACACGATTAACCTGAATGGAAGCGGCGTCTGTGCCCGTTATTCTATTTTCAGCGGCCAGCTGATACGGAATCTCATTAGCGCAGGCAACGTCCAACAAAGAATCAACCAATTTCATATTCATATTGGGACCTTTACCAATGACCGGTCCGCCGCCAAGTTTAATTTCGCCCGAAATCTTCTTATCGATGGTTGGCGTATCGGTCGCGTGGGTCACGTCAACCGCAATTCCCAGATCCGGATCGATTCCGAAGGAACTGGTGCGAGCGCCTCTCAATCCCACTTCCTCCTGAACCGTCGAAACAGCAAAAACACCGACGTTCAGTTTATCTCGATTGATCCTTCTTAACGCTTCCATCACCACCCAAACGCCAGATTTATCATCTGTCGCAGGAGCGGCGACTCGATTATTCAACAGCTCCTTGCAATCGAGCGGAATCGTCCCTGCATCGCCAACGCGGACAAACTCTTCAGCCTCAGCTTTACTATCAACGCCGATATCTACCCACAGATCAGTTACCTTAGGAACGCGTCGACGTTCTTCTTCGGTAAGCAAATGAATAGCTTTGCGACCAATAACCCCTTCGACGGGGCCCTTTCTTCCCCAGATCGTTACGCGTACGCCCACCAAGGTTTGAGGATCCCAGCCGCCTAAAGATAAAACGTAAACGAAACCCTCGGCGTCTATATAATTAACGATCAAGCCTATTTGATCGCAATGTCCGGCAAGCATCACTCGATATGGAGCGTCAGGGTTAATAGCCGCGATTAAATTTCCATGAACGTCGACTCGAATTTCATCAGCAACGTCTTTCATGTGAGCTTTAACGACCGACTGGATCTTTTCTTCGTATCCAGACGGACTGGGAGTTCGTATTAAAGAATAAAAGAAATCACGAGATTGTTCTTCCATTGTTCATTCTCCTAAATAACAAAACAAGGTCATGACGCGCTTGGACGATAAGCCCCATAAGTCTTATTTTGCAGGCGTTCGTCGAAATACAACAAGACACTGGTCGTCTGTTTGCTGGCATGACCCAGAAAAAATCTTCAATTCGTCTACCAACCTCTTTCCCAAGGTTACGGCATTATCGCCGTTAGGATTACGCAAAACGGACAATACGCGCGACTCTCCGTAGGTTTCTTGGTCGGCGTTCATAGCGTCCGTCATACCGTCGCTCATCAAGATCATAGAATCTCCCAGTTGTAATGGATATACAAATTCTGGAAATTCGGCTTCAAACGATATTCCTAACGGGAAACTATTAAAGCCTTCCCCTACGCGTTCCACGGTTCCGTCACTTTTGGCGACAATCGGATATAAATGGCCGGCATTAAAAATTCGCACCACACCCGTTCTAGTCTCAAGAATAACCATAACCAACGTTATGAATCTATCGCCCCAATGATTTTCAGAAAAGACTCTGTTTAAACGAGCCATCGCGGCGGATCTAGATTTTTCCAAAACCAGGCTATACCTCGCTTCAGACGAAAGTTTAGCCATCAACAAGGAAGCGGATATTCCTTTGCCAGAAACGTCGCCCAAAATGATTGCGATCGAGTCGTCCGGTAATGAAATATAATCAAAATAATCGCCGCCTACAAATTTTGCGGGCCGATAGTAGTCAAAAAACTCATAAGCGTCCAGTTGCGGCGGTTCAAGAGGAAGAAATCCGCGCTGAACTTGATTGGCAAGTTGCATTTCACGCAACGCGATCTTTTCCTTAACGACAGCGTCGCGATATCGTTGGTTCTCCCAATAAACGGCAATCTGTCCTGCGACTACGACGAGCAGTCTCAAATCTTCTTGAGTAAAACCTTTATTATGCTCTCGGGCGTCGATTTGAATAACTCCCAAAATTTTATCGTTTGTGGGATCATAGATGGGAGCCGCCATGACGGAATGAATACGGGAAATCAAAACGCTTTGGGAGGCGTCAAACCGGGAGTCGTCAGGAACGGAATCGGAAAGGACAGCCACGCGTGTTTCAACAACATATCGTAAGACTGCGCGACTTACACGAAATTCTTCTTTTTCATTTTCGACTCGAGACGCATGACCCGCTATACTCCACTGTCCAATGTTATATGACTTATCTTCCTCGCTTGAAGCAAAAACGCAAGCTGAATCCGCTTTTGGGAAAAGCCGTAAGAGGCATTGTAAAAAACGCGGGGTCAGATCGCCAGAATCTTCCGCTTTTCCCAAGATACGAGCAAAATCCAAGAGTACGCGAACGCGTTCCTCTAGTAATTGAACCTCGTTCTCGTATTGCTCAATCGTGTTATAACGAGGCCTGTTTGTATGATCGAGAAACGAAGAATCTGCGCCAACAGAATATTGCGAACGAATTAAACCGGGATCGAACTTCTCATCATTGACGGAATTAATCAGTTTCCGATTCCAATTTTCCGAACTTTCGTTTTTTTGAGCGGCGCTCTCTGAGTGAGCATGAAAAGTCAGCGTAACGTCGCCGACAATAAATTGGTCGCCGTCCTTTAGCCTAACGGGCTCATAACCAATTCTTTTCCCATTAATCCAGACGCCGTTGCGACTCTGTAAATCCTCGACAAACCATTGGTCGTTTTTACGAATGAACTTGGCATGTTCTCGACTTACAGCGTGACTCTCAAGCACAAGATCGCAATAATCCTGCCTTCCGACCAGAATTGAATCATTGGTTAAGGGAAAACGTTTAGAGGTTAAATTTGAAGCGCCTTTAATTTGCAATTCCGCCATTACACTTTGTCCTGATCCCTTTCTAAGAAGCATATTTCACTTTCTTTAAGTTATTTTTATCTCGCTTAGCCTCTTCAATTTTAAAGAAGCGCTCGGAAAGGTCAACGCGGCGCGCCATTCCAATTCACACGTTCCGTCGGGTAGACGACGTCCACCATATATAAGCCGTGAGCTGGAGCGGTTGGACCTGCAAGACTCCTATCGCGGGAGTCAATAATCTCCTTCATATGCTCGACGTCTTCAAACCCGCGATGACGTTCGCCAAAGAGATATAAAGTTCCAACGATTGCTCTGACCATATTATACAAAAAACCGTTGGCCTCTATTTCGAAAACGATTAAATCCGGCGACAAGATCGATGAACTAGCAGGTTGGGACTCCAGGCTTCCATCAATCGATTTAGCCTTTGGAAAAAGGAAAGCGTTAGAAGGATTCATTCTCTTAATCGAAACGTCATAGACAGAACGAACCGTTGATTTACGCGGCGATCCCTGAGTCTGAAAAGAAGACATGTCATGCGAACCGAGAAGAAACTTTGACGCGGAGTCCATTCTTCCAACGTCTAAAGGTCGGAGAACGTTCCAAACATTTTTACGAAAAAAAGGAAAACTAGGGCGATAATCGCTAAGTAAATAGCGATATCTTTTGCGGAGAACTTCATGAATAGGATGAAAATCTAGGTCGACGTATGAAGCGCGCCAGATTCTTATATCGGGGGGTAAAAAAGCGTTTAACGCGCGAGAAATAGTGGCAAGAGGCAAAGCGCAACTTGTTGTAAATGCAACGGTCTGATACAAAGCGTGAACTCCCGCGTCTGTTCGACCGCTCCCGACAATTTCAACGCTCTCCTCGCCCGTTACTCGCATAATAGCTTTTTGAAGTTCACCCTGAATGGTTTTCACGTTAGGCTGTCCAAGTTGGATTTGCCAACCGGAATACGACGAACCATCGTAGCATAATTCTAACAAAACGCGACGAACAACTTCCATGTTAATCCTCACAGAAATAAATAAGAAAGCGCGAACACCTCGTGCTCGTGCATGTCTTGTGTAGAAAACCTACGTCCAAACAAAAAGCAAACCGACTATTCGGCAGAGTAACCGCCAAACTTCTCGTGGCAAGTCGAGCTACAAGTGGCTTCAACTTTCTTCAAGTCTTCCTTTAATCTGTTGAAATCCCCCTCGCCCGCTTTTAGTTTGTTAGCTTCAAGATTGAACTCTAGCGCGACATTCGCCAAATTAGCGCAATATTCTTGCCAAAGCGTATCGTCTTTAGGCGAAAGAGTCTCATCGACATTTTTACGAGCGCCCAAAGCAATCGCTACAATCAAAGTGGAGTGATCGACCACTTTTTTGGCGTTTGTAGAACGCATCAAAGTCTTCTCATTTCGGCTCAAACGCTTAATCTCCGTTGCCAGAAGAGGCAAAGCGTTTCTCATCAAAGGCGATAACTGAGCAACTTTTTCCCACTGAACGCCTGATTTTGAACCAACAACGTCTTTGGCGGTCAGAACCGCTTTAACGCCAGTCTTCGCCTCATCAACGGAACTCGCATTGGCTAATTGCTGCGCCGCCAAAATAAGAGGTTTTGCGCTTGCTTTTCGAGACGACTGAACGTCGGAGGCGCCTAAAACCAAGGCCACAACGCTTAGCGAATTAGCGTCGCGACGAACAGAGACGATCCCATCTTCGAAATCAGGAATCATCTCTAAATCTTGGACGTCCTTCTCCAAGGAGGAGACTAAACTATCGATAGCAGACTCTAGATTCTCAGTGGAAGGAACTTGAGGTTCAACTTCAGCCGAGTAAGCCTCGTTCAGACTTGAAAAAAAAAATCTGTCGTCCCGATTGTCCTGAGCCAACGAAGCCTTTCGTTCCTGAGCGGCCTTAAGGATTCCAAGAGCCTTTTGAAGAGCCTCCTTACCAGCATCTCTCTTATCGTTGGCGTCCTTCAGGGCGGAACTTGCCTTATCAAATTCACCCTGAGCGGCGTCTAAGTCATTTTTGACCTCCGTCTCCGCTTTTTCAGCGACGTCAAGAGAACTGGAAGCCTCTGCTAACGCAACCTTTGCAGTTTCCAAGAAAGCCTGAGCATTGGCGCGATCCGCGTTCGCCTTTTCAAGGTCGACTCCAGAATTCTTCAGCGCTTGTTCCGCTGTATTCAGCGCAACAACGGCTTTATCCTTTTGGTCTTTAGCGGCGGAAAGCTTCTCTTCCGATGTAGCCCAAGCCCTAGCGGCGTTAACGCTCGCGGATTCAGCGGCCTTGGCGTTTTCGGACGCGCTATTGGCAGAAACCTCGGCGGTGGCAAGAGAATCCGTCAACTTTTTGACTTCTACGGAAACGGCTTGAAGTAGATTAGAGGCGTCCGACAGAGCTTTTTCAGCGGCGCCGACGGCGTCGGAAGCCTCGCGAGCGATCCGTTCAGCCTCGTCCTTCTCCTCGCCTTCCTTCCCCTCGGTTGCCGACTGAGCTTCAGCGGCAACCGACTTGGCGTCATTAAATTTTGACGTTAAAGCAACAACGGAGTCCTTAACACCACTCTCTTCACCGAGCTTCTTCGCCAAGTCCTGCTTAGCGCGCGCAACCGATTCGAGGCTAGCGGCAACCGCGGATTTAGCTTTTTCGGCGCTAGAGGCGGCTTCGTCAGCCGCTACCTTTGCTTTCTCTCGATCAGCCTCGGCAACCTTAAGAGCCTGCTCAGAGGAATCGGCGACATTCTTGGCTTCATCCCTCTTCGAAAGAAGATCGCTCTGAACCTTCGCCCTCTCTACGCTTATCGTCTTCTTGGACGTCAAATTCTCTTCTGCTGAAGCAATAGACTTTTGGGCGTTTTCAACAGTAGCTTTAGCTTTAGCCGTTTGGGCAGTTGCTACGGCATAGTCGTTGAACCACTTGTCAAGAGTAGCCTTCTTAGCGGCAAAGTCGTTTGCCACCGTCTTGGCAGTTCTCTCTAACCCAGCCAGATTTGCTTCAGCCTCTTTCACCGCCGCTTCAGCGGCGACAAGAGCCTTGTCGGCTTCGGCTCTTTGCTTTGCAAATTCGCCAAAATCAAAATGAGGAGCGGCTGACGCGCGCGACACGTTTGCGGCGCCAAAATTCAGCTTAGCGACGGGTGCGTCGCCGTTTTTAGCTCCCGCCGCTGAATTAAAATGAAAGGCCAAAGGCGCGTCGCCCGTGGTGGCGGCGGAGGCGCTGAAGTTGAAAGAAGCAGGGGCGTCGCCGGTCGTAGCAGCAGCGCCAAAGTTAAAAGACGCGGGTACGTCTCCCGTCGTAGCGGCGGCGCCAAAATTAAAAGAAGCCGGAGCGTCTCCCGTCGTAGCGGCGACGCCAAAATTAAAGGAAGCCGGAGCGTCGCCCGTTGTGGCGGCGGCGCCAAAATTAAAGGCCGGGACAGCTCCAGTTGTACCGACAGCGGCAACCCCTGTGGCGTTACGAGAGCCGCTCTCCTTCATCTTGATTTCAAAGCTCTCGACCCAGGAGGAATACTCTTCGCCAGAAGCGTCTCCGGATTGAGTCAAATCGACCTCTTCAAGGAGAATACTACTGTTTTGCGATTCTCTGCAACCGACAAACGCGGCGCTTCCGACAATACAGAGGATCGCGCAACTCTTCATTGTACGTCCAAGTGTAAAACGTCTTTTCATCCTAATCCTACCTCAGTATTTCACGTTACACCCCTTAGAAGATCACCCTACTAAAGATGTGCCGCTCTATTCCACCCAAAGTTCCTTTATTCCAACAGAATTACAAACTATAAGCCAAGAGCATCTAAGGAAGCTGATAAATATAAGTAAACCGTTTAGGTCGAGAAAGTCCTATTCACCATTGACCTATCCCGATAGACTGATTAGATGATTATAAAAGCCGCTCCAAGAAATTCGAGGGGTTATGACTTAAAAACGACTCAAAACCTCTATTTTTATGAAAATGAGGTCGTCCAATCTCGTCATTATCGGTATAATACATACGGCCGCATTTAGAATGTTGCACAAGTCTCTAACGGGCCAATTCCTCTTATTTAGCTAAACAAAGAGAAAACGATACAATGAACAACAACATTTCCGCATCGCCGCAGGCTGCGTTGCCCGCCCGCAACGTTGAAGCTCCGACTTACGTTTTTGAATCGGGAGCCAATGCTTGTTATCATGTCGCTCAGCAGATAGCTTCTATCGTTCGCGACCGCAATTCCTTGGGACAAAGAGCCACCTTGGGGCTAGTTGCCGGCTCAAGTCCTGTTGGAGTGTATCAAGAATTAGTAAAAATCTATGAACAAAAGGGATTAGATCTTTCCAATGTTTCCATTTTCATAGTCAATGAATACTACGGGTTGAGCGCCGACCGTCTTCAAAGTATGCGACGTTGGTTAATGGAAAACTTCGTCTTAAAAACGAACATCGATCTCGAGAACGTTCACTTCTTCGACGCCACTCTTCCCATGGAACAACTTGAAGCGAGCTGTCGCCGTTATGAAAGCGAAATCAATGCGGTAGGAGGATTCGACTTTTTATTACTTGGAGTCTCCCCTAACGGCTCCGTGGGTTTCAACGAACCGTACACCTCCAAAACCAGCCGTACTCGATTAGTCCAACTTGATCCACAAACCAGATTAAACGCCGCGTCCTTGTTCTTCAGCGAATCCAATGTGCCAACGCACGGCTTAACAATCGGCTTCGGAACGATCATGGAAGCGCGGAAAATTGTTGTTTTAGCCTTCGGTGACGAAAAATCAGAGGTTATTCAACGAGCCCTGGAAGAACCAATCTCCAATGCAACGCCTGTCGGGTGGCTACGAGAACACCACGACATCTCGTTTATTCTAGATAAGAGCGCGGCCTCTAAACTTCAAGACGTCGCAACGCCCTGGCGTACTCGTTCCGTGGAATGGACAAATGAAATGATCAAACGCGCCGTTCTATGGTTATGTGCTAAGACGGGAAAGGCGCTCCTCAAACTCACAGACAGCGACTTTAGAGCATATGGCCTTCACTCCCTCCTAAGAGATTCCGGACCAGCGCCTGAGGTTTCTGCCCGCGTCTTTTCCTGGATGACCGACACGATACTTCCTCATCCATGCGGCTCCTCTCGTAAAAAGATTCTTGTTTTTAGCCCTCATCCAGACGACGACGTCATTAGCATGGGCGGAACGATGATTCGCTTAGTAGAAGACGGACACGAAGTTCATGTCTCCTATATGACGAGCGGTAATATTGCTGTGAACGACCACGACGCTTATCGTATGGCAGATCTTCTTTCGGAAATCAATAGCCAAATCAACGGCGATTCGTCTATCACACAATTCCTTGACGAACAAATAGAATCTCCGCTACGAAATAAACGACCAGGTGAAAGCGACGTTAGCAACGTCCTGCTTATCAAGCGATTGATCCGCTGGAGCGAAGCGCGTTCCGCCGATAAAGTTTGCGGTATTCCGGAAGACCACGTCCATTTTTTAAATCTCCCCTTCTACGATACCGGAACCGTCGAAAAGCTCCCTCCGTCAGAAATCGATCACAAAATAGTCCGAAATCTTATTGAAGAGCTAAATCCTGACAAAATTTTTATCGCCAACGACCTTTCCGACCCTCATGGAACTCATCGTGTCTGCGCCCTCATAACCTTGTCGGTTCTTCATCAGATGAAGGAAGAAAACGTCGAGATCCCCGAGGTTCTTCTGTATCGTGGCGCTTGGGAAGAATGGCCCATCGATAAAATAGAAATCGCTGTTCCTCTTTTCCCTCGCGACGCAGAAAAGAAAAGAGAAGCAATTTTCCGTCACGCGTCGCAAAAGGACGGAGCTTTGTTCCTTGGCGCTGACGCGCGCGAATTTTGGCAACGAGCGGAAGAACGCAATCAAGCCACGGCTGAAGCCTATAATCAGATTGGGCTACCGGAATATTACGCGCTTGAAGCGTTTGTTCGCTGGGATGGTTCTTGCGACTTTTGACAGGCGTTTCAAAACATTAGTCTAACAGAAAAGGGGGATAATCCATCGTGAACTATCCCCCTTTTTTATCCAAAGGAAAATCAACCGCTTACTCTTCAGAACACGTCTTCCACAAATTCTTTGAAAATCTCGTCTAAGATTTGGAGTTCGTCCTCGATAACCGCGGCAGAGTCCACAGAACCAAGGGTGCTCGTGTCAAAGGAAGATTCAAGCCAACTAGAAGCAGCTCCGTCTTGATCAACCCCCTGGACGCGGAAGTAGTACGCGGAACCGTAAACGACTCCGTCAATGGTCACAGAGTTCGTGGTGGAAGTGAGAGAGTACCATTCGCTGTCAGTTGTCAGACGATATTGAATGTTAAACGAATTAGCGGATCCTTCCCACTCGAACGTGAGTCGACGACGGGTTGACGAATAGACAAAGCCTGGATCTGTTGGAGCCGCCACACCCTCAGTGGAGAAAACCGAATAGGAAGCCGTCGTCCAATCGGAATAACCGTAGTTATTGTAGGCGGCAACACGGAACGTATAAACTCGACCAGGAACCAGCCCCGTAACCATGCGGGAGGCTTCATTACTCGCCATATACGCCGAATCGTTCCACGTAACTCCATCGTCGACGCTATACTGAACCTTGAACCCCTTCTCATTCGTTGAATTATCGTTCCAACTCATGACCAGTGTTCCAGCTTCAGGATTATAGTCGGAAAATTCGATACCGGAGGGTGCGGCAGGCACATTCAATTCAGCGGCCACAACGTAAACGTCGCTTGTTAGCCATGCGGAAGTTCCTTCGGAATTGAACGCGGCAACACGAAACATGTAGGATCTACCAGGAACGACGCTCGTTGCAACACGAGACGTCACGTCGGCGCCATACGTCGCGGCAGCATACCATGCTTTACCCCCGTCGACGCTGTATTGGACATAATACCCCGACTCGTCCGTCGCGTTGTCTGTCCATGACGTCTTTAAAGTCTTGGCGTCCGCGTCATATTCTCCAAAAAAGAAATCTGTTGGAGCATTAGGCGCATTCACAGACACGGGAACTTCAAATGAACCATAGATCCACCCAGACGCTCCATAGACGTTGAAGGAACGCACGCGGAATTCATAATTGACGCCCGCGCGCAAACCGGTAGCGGTTCGGTAATTGACGTCGGCGGACGTATTGCCTGACACATGCCACGTATTACCGCCGTCAATACTATACTCGACATTGAAACCGACTTCGTCGGAGGAATTGTCTCCCCATGTCATAGACAAGGTGCGATTCGTCGAAGAATATTCAGAGAATGTGATCGCGCCAGGCGCCGCGGGGGTTCCTGAGGGAGTGACGAACTGACCGACAGTCCAGTCGGAATAACCAGCCGGTGTGTAAGCGGCGACTCGGAAGTAATACAATCTTCCTGGAGTCATCTGCGTGGCGACTCGAGTCGTCACGTTGGCTTCAGTGGTTCCGCCTCGGTGCCATGTCACGCCGTCGTAACTATATTGCACGACAAAACCGAGTTCATTGTCGGAGTTATCGAACCACGACATATGAACTTGACCGTTTGAATACTCACCGAACACGATATCCGACGGAGCCGCGACGTGAGACGAAGGCGCTGTGTAAGAACCTGTCAGCCAATCGGAATATCCGGAATCGTTGTAAGCGGCGATCCTGAAGTAGTACGTGCGTCCTTCGACCAAACCCGTAGCAAGTCGGCTGGAAACGTTTGCCTCAGTGGAGCCAGCTCCATACCAGTTTTCATTGTCGTAACTAAACTGGACGACAAAACGCGTTTCGTTACTAGAATTATCCTGCCACCTCATCGTAACGTCGACGCCCTTTGCGGTAAACACAGGATCGGAGAAGACGAGATCGGAAGGAGCCGTCGGCTTATCCTTGGCTTCCTTCGGAACGGTAAATTCACCGCTCACCCAGTCGGAAACGCCGTAAGCGTTATAGGACGCAACGCGGAAGTAGTAGGTTCGCCCTTCAACCAATCCCGTAGCCACGTGAGTCGTCTCCCCTGCTTTAGTCGTGGCGGCAGTAAACCAGTCTACCTGATTCAAGCTATACTGAACGCGGAAGCCCGATTCGTTATCGGAATTATCCGTCCACGAAACAACCGCCATATGGTTGGTCGATTCATACGCCCCAACGGTCAGTTCTGTAGGCGCCGCGGGATTTTCAGAAGGAACGTCGAATTGAACCGTCGTCCACGAAGAATATCCGGACTCGTTAAAAGCCGCGACGCGGAAATGATAGGTTTTACCAGGGGTTAAACCGTTTGCGATACGAGACGTCGTATCAGCCGGGAGAATAGCGGCGGAAACCCATTCGACTCCGTCATAGCTATACTGCATCTCAAATCCCGTTTCGGTCGTCGCATTGTCGACCCAGGTAAGAGTCGCTCGATGAGAATCCTTGTCGTAGGAAAGAACGACAAGCTCCGTCGGCGCCGTGGGCGTTTCAAAAACGTCAGTCGTAATCGAGACCTGCTTAGTCGAAGAGGTTCCCACGCGGTTAAACGCCGAAATACGGAACACATAGCGCGTATTATTCTCGAGTCCGGAGAGGATCCAGCTCGTCTCATCACCGCCAAGCGAGGCGACTTCAATCCATTCGGAGCCAACCTGACGTTCGATCGTGTACCCAGCGGCGCCAGCGACGGAGCTCCACGTTAAAACGACAGACTTAGTCGCTGAATTAACGCGTCCAAAGGCCGCGTCGGAGGGCGTCACAGGAACTTGAAGAGTACTAAGTTCAACGATGGACTGTTCAGATTCTCCCTCGTCGTTCCACGCCGTGAGCGCGAAGAGATAATCTTCGTTTTCAGCAACGTTCTGAATAATATAACTCTTAGATATAGAACTCAAAGAAGCGATTTGTTCCCATTCGCCGACTTCAGTCATCTGATACAAGCGGTATCCCTGAGCGCCTTCGGAAAGTGTCCAGGTAATCACAGCAGATTTGGACGCATGATTATAGGTAATCGCAACGTCCTGAGGAGCCGCAGGCGCTTTAGAATTAGTGAACGACGCTTCAACGGGATCCGAAGTTCCGCCCGCGTTGTACGCGGAAACTCGGTATTTATAGGTGGTGAAATCGGAGACGTTTGTCACTACGTACGAGGTCGAAATATCGTCGCTACGTTCGACGGTGATCCACTCGTCCGAATCAAAATCGTATTTTTCAACAACGTATCCCGTCGCATAGGGAACGGAAGACCACGAAAGTTCAATTAGAGCGTTTCCTTTGTCAAAAACGCCAAATTTCACATTCTCAGGCGAGGCAGGAAGAACGACCGCCGTAAAATCGGCAGTAACGCTTGCGCCAAGCCCAGCGGCATTACCTGCTTCCACGCGGAAAGTGTAAGAAGTGTTAGGTTGCAATCCCGTCAAGGAGAAAGAAAGGTTGGTCGCGTTATCGTCCAACACGTTCCAAGACCCGTCGTCCCTTTGCACGGATACCACATAAAACGAAGCCCCATCCAGACCATTCCAAACGAGAGTCGCCGTCATATCGGAAGTGGAGAATCCCGTAACGAAGGCTTCAAGAGAACCCTTAGGAGGCGTAAGGGTATCAAGATTAGTCGTCGTCGTAGCGGAGTACTTCGTGACGCTTCCAACAGTCGTATACGCGGAAACACGGAAGGTATAGAAGGAGTTTTCTTCGACGGCAACAACGTACTTAGTCGAAGTCGTCGTACCTACGGTCACCCACTCATTAGAACTATCCAACCTTTCGACGAGATAGCCGGACGCGTTCGTAACGGCATTCCAGACCAAGGTTGCGGAAGAGCCGCCTCCATAACTTTCAAAATGAAGATTCGTAGGCGAAGCCGGGGCGACAACAGTATTGAGAGCGACGCTCGTATAATCGGACGCAAGTCTAATATCCCCGTTCATGTTATACGCGGCGACGCCGAAGGTATAGACGGAGTTATCGGACAAGCCGCTAAAGAGGTAGTTCAGCGAAGTCGTCGACTTAATTTCCACCCATTTACCATCAACGAACTGGGCGACGGAATACCCGGAAACTCCTTCGACAGCATTCCACGCCAGAGTGGCCGAACCGTTAAGATAATCGGATAACCACGACAGATTCAAAGGAGCGTTTGGCGCTACGATCGTCACAAGACTAATTTCAGCGGCCTCAGAATAGAAGAGTTCTCCCGAATCGGAACGCGCAAACGCCGCGACGCTATACTCGTACCGACGACCGTTCGACAGTCCTGTGAAACTGTAGGAAGTATTCATTGTGACGCCAACTTCGGTCCACACGCCGTCAATCTTTTGGCTCACCACATAACCGTCGGCATGATCGACAGCGTTCCAGGTCAAAGTCGCAAGACCGTCCCCTTGGTAGGAAGAAGTCCAAGCAACGCTCTCCGGGGTCGAAGGCGACGTCGTGGCGACAAAGGTAAGGGAATCAGACGAAGCGCTCCCGGCTACGTTGACAGCCGTAACGCGGAACGTATAGCTTTCAAAATCTGAAAGCCCGGAGACCAGATAATAGAGCTCGGACGTATTGCCAACCAAAGACCAAGTTCCGTCGGAGGCAAGCGACTCTACTCGATAAGAAGTAGCATACTCTGATTCCGCCCACGAAATAGTAGTCGAACCATTCTTATACGATCCGACAACGAGATTCATTGGAGCCGTAGGCGCCACGCTCGTCACGTAAACAACCCTGGAAACAGAAGATTCTCCAAATTGATTGAAAGCGGAAACGCCCAGCGTATATTCGCTATTGACTTCAAAATCAATGAACGCGCTCAGATCGTCAATTTTATTCTGAGAAGAAGCGACCGTCGTCAATAACTTCCGATCATTTCCAGCGATCAGATACACATAGTAGCCGTCGACCCCATCCGGCGAAACAGGAGCGACCCAGGTCAAAGAAGGCTTACCCTCAGAGGCAAAGTAATCGCTTACCGACAAATTCGTGGGAGAACTTGGGACGACGCCTTGATATTCGTAGGCGCCCGCGTCAACGGAAGCCACCAGTCGATTTTGACCGTTCAAGTCTTGAGACAGACGTTCTCCATAAACGTCGACGGCTTCGGAATCAACGCCAACGTTGATCGCGACAGATCCAGCGGCAAGGGAGTAATCCCCTTGGGAAGAATTAACGAAAAGCACGCCGCTCTCGTAGACGACAGTTCCATCCCAACCGGAGGCATTTACGATGCTTCCAGAGGCGGAGGCGTTTCCTAGAATCGGCGCGAGCCCTTCGTTGACAATAATAGAGTTCGCGACTCCAAGCGAGTCCGCTACGGAATTCAAATTGTACAGAGCGGCGCCCAAAGCGCTGTTATCCGCAAGCGTCACATTAATGAAAGTCGCGAGAGAATCCTCGGAAATGAAGATCGTTCCATTCCCTTTCGCCGTGTTGTCCACGATGATTGAGTTGGATACAACAAGGGACGGCGTCGCATCGACGGTCGCCGACGACGTTTCAAGGAACGCGGAAGACGTCTCGTCGCGCCACGTTACTCTTGACGTCCACGGCAGGCCTGGCGTCGCAGAGAGCGGCGTTTCAGAGTTAGAAATCGTACTCACAAACAGCGTCTGAGAGGGATCGACGTTAATATGCTTTCTGGTTTGATCGCGCGGAGTCCATTCGTCGTACATTCGCGTATAGCACGGGAAGGTCCAGTCCTGATTCATCTGATAAATCGTCGCGCTCACCGGCTTCGTCGGGTCAATCGCTTCAATTGTAATAACGTCTAAAAGAATAGCTTCTTCAAAGCCAAAATAGGGATCAGACGTGTAGACGACAATAAACTCATAGTCTCCGTTGTCGAGGAGCTTGTTTGTTCCCGCGGCGCGGCAAAGATCGGTACGCTCTGAAAAGCTCGTAACCGTAGCGTTTTCAAGATGGAGACGATACTCCACGCCCATGATGAAGTAGTTGTCGCCAGCATCCCATATGGTATCAGAACTTCCACTCCAGTCAAAATCCTGGAACCATACCTGAACAGTCATCGGTTGAGTCACGTCGACGATAGAAGGTTCTGGAATACCTTCGTCGTTAGCGTATCCAATTGGACGTTTAGGCGAGCCCTGAACATACTCGCTCTTAGCGTCGTCGTAAGTCATGTTTGACAAAATTGCCGCCAGAGTCGAAGAAGTCTGTTCCGCAATTGCAATCGTAAAAGAAGTAGACGCAGTGTTCTTACCGTCGGTTGCTGTCACGGTAACAGTTCGAGGCGTAAAGTCGTCTTCTCCATAATACTCTCCATCGCCGATGAAGGTAAAGCTCAAGACGCCGCCTTCGCTAAGAGTGGGAGCGCCCTTCAGAATCGCGCTGTTCGACTCTTCAAGCTCATAGGAGAACGTCCAATTACCCGAATTGACATATTGGGAAAGATCGACGTTCAAAACGGAATCCTTATTCCCCACCTGTTGCGGAATGTCTTGCCACTCGGGAACGTTTTCCTCCGACCAAGTAAAGGAACCTTCATAAACGGCGGCGCCGTCCCCGGCTGAGGCGTTGCCTTTAATAACGGAATCCTGAATATAGAGGGCGCCGCTATTAGCAATGGCGCCGCCCGCGACGAGCGCTTCATTTCCAGACAGAGTAACGTCCGTCAACGTCAACGTGCCGGCGTTAGCAATTGCTCCGCCGTAATCGGCAAGTCCATTTACAAGATCAAAACCTTGCAGGTTTACCTCGCCGTTTTTAATCGAAAAAACGCGTGAAAAAGAGTTGGCGTCGATCGTCACGTCTCCTCCGACGGCCTCGAACGTTATGGAACCGTATGCGAAGGAATCGACGTCTATAGTGATTTCGTCCGCTGAGGATGAGAAAGTTAAATTCGACGAACTAACGCGAATGACGTCGTCTTCAGGAGTTTGAGCGGCTTCTTCGATCGCCTTCTTGATGGACTCAATCGAAATAGAATCAGCGTTGATGTTGATATAATTTGCCGTTTCAGCAACAGCGACCGCATTCGTAAAAACATCGACGGCAAGCAACTGGCGTTCTTCCAGACTTTCCGCCATCAATCGACGCGGCTTCATTGAAGAGGCGGCGCGTTTATCCTTCGAACGAGAAGCGCCACTTGCCCGCCCATTAGCTTTTTGACCCTTATTGCCAAAGAACTGAAAAAAAGACGCCATTAATACTCTCCTTAACATCGAAGCCGGATCCCAACGCCTTATGGGCACCCAGCACACATCAACAAAGCTAAATAAACCTTCTTGCCCCCTGACATTACGACTAAACAGGCAGGAATGACAAGGTTGTCAAACGTAGCACGACGTATTCAATCTTTCGGCGCTCGAGAGACGATTTTTTAAACCAAAACCTCGCTATCGTCCCAAGACGATTCGTTAATCTTTCAATAAAAACGATTGCGCCGGTAAAAACAATTATTTCTTTAAGCAAGGCTCCTACCAATTTTGTCTTTAGACGGTTCTATTTAGTCTTTAATTCCAGAAAAGATCGCTAAAAATTCATTAAATTCATTTAAAAAAAGTTTTTTCATAAATTATACAACGTGCCAAAATTGAATCTACGTCGCCAAGTTGCCACAGCTTCATTTCTTTAAGCAAATTCTATTGCTCGGCAGTCAAAAGAGCCCATATTTACTATTTTATCCTTTGTAAAATGCCTTTATTCAATATAATTGATTCAATCGTGACGAAATTCCTAAAGATTAGGATCTTTAGTACACGATAATAACGAAAGCGCAGGCTCCTGCGAACTTTTTTTACTTCAATACGCCGTAAATTTATAAAGCGCGTTTGTTCGAATGCGTCTATGAATATTCCGAGAGGTTACGATGCGTTACTCGTCGCTATTCCATTTGGTTTTGTTAGCGCTTTCCATCGCGCTATTCACGCCTACATGCGGTTTTGCTCAATCAAGAGAAACGAACCTGTTTTCGGAAACGGGCTACGACTTCAAAGGTATTCCGCGCAACACGGAACCGCGTCACTCTTTCGTCTTTGTCAACAATGGCGTTAATGATCTGACGTTAGTTTCCGCTCGCGTTAGTTGCCAGTGCACGAAGGTCTTTATCCCCGAAAAACGCGTCTATAAGCCTGGTGAGAAGGGAGAAGTTGTCGCGCAAATCGACGGCGTTCGTTTTACAGGCGTTCGTCATGTCACCGTTACCGTTACTTTCCAACGCGGATCGACAATTTTCGAGGTTCCCCTTAATGTCACCGGAATCATTATCGATAACGTTGCGTTGCGCCCGCAAAAACTGACCTTTCTAATCGATCAGAATGGTTCAAAAGCGGATGCGGGCAAAACTGCTTTACAATTGTCAACAAAGCCTCAATCTCGCAGTCAACAGACGTTTGTCGTCTTTCCCGCTCGGAACGAGACCGTGTCGCGACTGCAGTCGTCAAGCCCTTATCTTGACGTCAAAGTTGGCAAACCTGTATTGACGACGGCTGGAACGCAAACGCCCTTGACGGTTACCGTTAAAGACGACGCGCCGGCAGGTTACATTGACGCGACAGTTCAGATATGGTCCAACGGGGCCTCTACCCCCTCTCCTCTCCTGTTGAGCGTTACGGGGGTCGTTCGCGCGCCTTTGACAGTCTCGCCGAGCACATTAACCTTTTTCACATCAGAGAAGGGCGACAAGATCGTGAAGAACTTCGCTGTTGTAGCGCCAAGCGAATTCACCCTCAAAGGAGTCGAAACGATGACGAAAGCTTTGGAGTGCCAATACTCGCCTAAGGCTGTTCGTCCCTCTAAGGTCTGCGTGGTTCCTGTAACCTTTGACCCGGAATATTTGACGGACGGTTTAGAACAAACTAAACTGAAAATTGAGACGACAGACGGTCGCGTTCTCTTCCTGGACGTTCAAATCTCATCCGGCAATTTTGCCCTAAAAGGTCTTTCGCCGACACGGACGACTGAAGAAAATACGGTAATCCAGTCAGTTGCAAACTCGCAGGATACTATCGACGCGTCTGCGTTTGAAAAGATTCAGCCTGGCTCAATTTCAGAGACATCCAATACGATTGCTTCCCCTTCCCTCGAAGATCGCCGTCGTAACGCGACCGTGAACGATATTTCCAAACAACGACGAGTGACGCCGATGACAATTCCGTCGTCAAATAACGGAAGTTCGCGTCCTTATCCCGGCTCAAATCTTTCCATTCTTCCTTTTGGTCTTTTTTCGCCAGGGCAATATCGTTAAAAATCGTTTGGCTTAATGTTAAGGCGTAAGGAGAAGCCTCTTCTTACGCCTGTCTTCGTTTATATAACGCGCTTTGACGATCCTTAAGGCGCCTATTTCAAGGAATCACGTTTTATGTCAAAGGCCGGAGAATCGCAGTTTCAGCCTCCGCTTTCTTCAAGCGACGATCTTCTTTTGGAGGGATTAAACGACGCCCAGCGCGAAGCTGTCGCCCATAAAGACGGTCCAATGCTCGTGCTCGCGGGACCGGGAAGCGGTAAAACTCGAGTTGTCACCCATCGAGTCGCCTGGCTATTAAAAAATGGAGTTTACGACTCTCAAATTGTTGCGTTGACCTTTACGAATAAGGCGGCGGAAGAGATGAAAACCCGTCTCCAGGTTCTGGCGCCAGGAAATCGCGTTTGGATTGGGACGTTTCATAGTTTTTGCGCGTTTCTGTTGCGGTATTTTGCCGATAAGGTCGGTTTAAACGACAACTATGCGATTTATGACGCCGATCAGAGCAAAAAACTCTTAGAACAGATCGTCCATCCTAACACGCTCCCGATAGGAGTCGATCTTCCCAAAATTGCAACGGGCATCAGCTGGGCTAAGAATACCTTGGTCTCAGCAGACGAGTATTGCGCGAGAGACGGAAGTCTCCTCGGCAAAGCGATCGAAGACGCTTATCCCGCCTACCAAGACGCCTTGAAGAAGGCAAACGCCGTAGATTTTGACGACTTGCTCTTTCACATAGCCACGATTATCGGCAATTACCCCGACATTAGAGCGAGCCTTGACGCTCGGTTTCGTTACATCTTAGTAGACGAATATCAAGACACGAACTTGGTGCAATACGCGATCGCCAGAGGTCTTTCTCTCGACTATCCCAATCTTGCGGCGACCGGCGATCCCGACCAGTCAATTTACGGATGGCGAGGCGCTAATCTCAATAATATTTTGAATTTTGAGCAAGACTTTCCCGACGCAAAAGTCGTTCGACTCGAACAGAATTATCGAAGCGTCAAGAGCGTACTCCGTGTTGCAGATACGCTCATCAAGCACAACAAGATTCGTAAAGACAAGGATCTTTTTACTGAAAACCAGGAAGGAGTTTCTCCGCGTCTCCTAGTTAATCTGGATCAGGTTGAAGAAGCAGAAACCATTGCGGCGGAAATCGCCAGCGAAATTGCCGCCGGAAAACGCCGTCCTCGCGACTACGCGATCTTCTATAGAATGAACGCCTTGTCGAGAAACTTGGAATACGCCCTCAAAAGGTATAGCGTACCCTATCAACTGGTTCGTGGACTAGAGTTCTTCAACCGTAAAGAAATTAAAGATCTTTGCGCGTATCTTCAACTTGTGCACAACCCTAGCGATGTCGTCTCCTTTAGAAGGATTATCAATCTTCCGACACGCGGTATCGGAAACGTTACTCTTGGAAGGCTAAATCAATACGCTGAGGACAATGGCATAACAATCTTTGAGGCCGCGCGCAACGCGAATAAAATCGGCGGAATATCGACTCGCGCCCAAAAAGCGTTGCTCAAATTTGTAGCTCTTATCAGCAAGCTCCAGGACTCCGTTTCTAATGGCGAAGATCTTGAGGTCGTTCTTGGTCTGCTTCTAAAAGAGGTCAAATACGTAGAGTATCTTCGTAATTCTGTGAAGACAGAGGAAGACGAACAAAAACTCGCCAATATTCAAGAACTCCTTTCAGAAGTTCGTGAATTTGACGCCGACTTTGCGCAAATCAATGAAGAAACAAGAGATCGACTATTCCCCGATCAGGAAGAAAAATCTCCCCATCGTCTGGGATCCTTTCTTGAACAAATAGCCCTAATCAGCGACGTCGACTCTTGGAATGCCGACGACGATCGGGTTTCGCTCATGACGCTCCACGCTTCTAAAGGGCTCGAATTTCCCGTTGTCTATATCATCGCTTTGGAAGAAAGAACCTTACCTCACGAACGTTCCAAAAAGGACGCTCGACTACTAGAGGAAGAACGTCGACTCCTATTCGTCGGATTGACGCGCGCGCAAGAGGAACTTCGTCTTTCAAGGACGCGATTCAGGGAATTTAGAGGGAGTTATTCGCCTTCGATTTCTAGTCGTTTTCTTTTTGAATTTCCTAAGAAGGGAATCGACCGTTTCGAAAGCCTTCAAGATTGGTTAAACCATCTTAAAGAGCAAGCGGATAACGACCCTCGCGGCGGGATCGTCATCCCTTCCTTCTTCGAAAGAAAGGAAGGCGTCTCGCAAAGGCGCGCCCTGTGGGAAGAAATCTCTCCCGTTCACTCTTTCAAAGGCAGGAACACTGCCTTCGACGACGACGCCCCTGTTTTCTCCGACGAATTACCCACTAAAAAGTGTTCCAAAGAAGCTGTCGACGAATATGTCGATCCTGAACCGCAATACGATTATTCGCAAGAAATACCAGAAGTTGACTTATCTCAGGAAGAAAACACTTCCTACGAATCGTCTCGGTATTGCGATACGGAAGACTATAATCAAGAGCATGACGTATCCCTTGCTGTCGATTTCGTAGACGGAGATTTCACTTTTGATTTTGACGACGTTCAGCCCCAAAGAGTCGAAAGACGAGGAAAGCCCAAAGAGAAAAAGAACGCCTCAAACGCTCGCAAGGTGAACCCCAGTTCTCTATCAACGGGCGCGAGCCTCGCTGGACGCGCGCAAGTGAATGATCGAAACACTAAGAGAATTACCGTGAATTCGTTTGTACAACATAAAAAATATGGAGTTGGCGTGGTAACTTCCGTCACGGGACCGTCCTTTAATAGGATATTGGAAATATCTTTTCTCTCGACCATTGGACAATTGGAGTTGCCAATGTCGGATCCAGAACTAAGCTTAGTTGCCGTGGGTCGTAAAAAACCATGGGGAAGCAAAGAGTAGTCCGCGCAACCTTAAGGGGAGTCTTAACTCCCCTTTCTTTCCATAGGGATTCAATCGCGTTTCTTCAAGCGTTCACAATTACAATTTATTCCGCGCAAATTGCTATTGAGAATAATTCTTTTTTTTCTTAGGATTTCCCAACCATGTTGGTCTATCTCCTATTCTCCAGTATTAGAGGATAGCGCGGACGAGCCCTGTAACGTCCCGAGCAGCTGACCATGTTGAAATTTTCAAATAGATTGGAGACGCGTTGGTTTGTAGTGCACATCCAATAATGTGTGTACACAGACACGAGACGTCGAGAGTTTTGTCATGTTGAAAAAAAAGCAGACGCATTTGATCGATCGTTTATCCCTGAATCCGAGAACGAGTGACGCACATCGTTCTCGGCTAGCGCAACAGGGATCGTGGGTGGTAGCAGTCCTTACGGCGTTCCTGGCGACGGTATTTTTCCAAGGAGACTCGCTCGCTCAAAGCGCCAACACTCGTTCCTATCGTTCAGGAACGACGAATGTGAACAACTCGTCGGTTCAATCGTCCGGACTTCCAACCGGTCAGACCAGCGGCAGTTTTGTCGCCGTTGGCGAAGCGACAGGGAACTCTCGATGCGCTCAAAAAACGTTCCGCGCTCCCCAAAATCAAAACGCTGCTTTAATCGGCGCGTTCATCCTGCGTCTCCTTCCAGAACAATTGAGAGACCAAACTTCCTGCCGATACAACGAAGAAGAAAATCTCATCATCATGTATGGTCCGGAGCAGGCGATTAACCTATCTGAAAACCTGTTGAACAACTTTAGCGCAACGCTTTTCGAAGCTTTCTTAACTTCAGGGGAATTCGTCAGCGTAGCAGGCGTCTCTAGAAATCGACCAATACCGATTCAGGAAAAAGCTCCGATTACGAACGTAGGAAAAAATTACTACGATCCGAGTAGAAACGACTACGTAAAGATCGCTTTCGATCCCGAAGGAGCTATCGTACCGAACCGTCAGCAGTACGCGGTCACGTTCGGAGGAGGAAATGCCAGTGGAAACGGCGTTGAAACTCTTCCCGAAGGGCCACTCTCCTCTCCTTATTCCACAGAGCGTCAGACAATGGAAACCGTTTTGCGTCAAAACGCATCCACCTCGACCGACTCGTCGATTCTAGACGTGGTAACCTATCGATGCGCTCCGTCTATTTGCGAATATGTCGGCAAGCTCATTAGGGATCAATTCGGCGTTGGCGCAAACGTCACGTTTATCGTAGATCGTCAACTGGGAACGATCGTAGTTCACGCGTCCCAGCAAAAACAGGAAGAAGTAAGGAAATACCTGGAAACGCTACAGATTTATCCAGTAAAACCATCCTCTTACGAACCCGATCTGAGAGTGGCTCGCGGGGATATCGTCCCCGTTACTGGCGCGAATGAACAAGAAGAAAACAGGGCTCCTGTTCTTTCGTCGTACGCCAATCAAATCTCACGCGCAAATAACTCGCCAATAGCGTCTGACAATCGACGCAATTCCCTTGTCAACGACGCCTATACGCCGCAGATAAGAAAGGCGGAAGAACTCCAGGATTCGCTGTTGCAACTCTTCGGCGACCGATTTATCCGTCTTCAGAGTTCTCCCGACGCCCCGTTCAGTCAGCGCCAGATCGTCTCGTATCGGTTCATCAAGCGCGCTTCCGCCGCCCAATCCACCGGTAATTTTGCTCGTCCTTCTTGCGACGTCTCAATCGATCAACTGCATAACCGAATTGGGATCGAGGGAGATCCGGAACTTTGTTCGGAGATGTTGATTCTTCTTCGCGCGATGGATCAGGCGCCTTTACAAAACGGTAACGTTCGTCGCTTTATTCCGATTAAGAACTGCGATCCTACTAAATTACGACAAATTTTTGATTACGATTCGCCCAATACCGCCTACAAAGGCGCAAACGTCGGCGATCCTCTGACGATTATTAATGTTGCGAACGAGCTTTGCACGGAAAACCTTCCGGGAGAATTTCCCTACGCTGTGCAAAAACCCTTGGATCTTCGTTTAGAATCTTTGATCTCCGAGGTCGTTTCGAACGACACGCAGAGATGTTTTAACGCCTCGATCAGTAATTCGCAAATCGAAGATTCTCTCGACAACGCGTACGCTACAGTCAACGCTTTAGTCGGCGCCCCCCTTACCCAAGCGCATAATGGAATTCGACAAGTAGCCTATCAAGAAGGCGATTTAGGTCTATCAAGCCCAGATCCAGGTCTAGGCGGGGATTTCAACGACTGGCGCCAAGGTAGAAACGGCGTCGGCGTGGTTCAAGATTATACGCCGACTGTTCTCTCCGATCTAGACGTTGTGATCGTTGACAATGCGACCGACGCTGAGTTTGAACGCATTCGTCAAATGATCGAGCAAATTGAAGAATTGGCCAAAATTGCGGAAGTCTCGACGGAGATTTGCAATCTCAAATACGTCAATTGTGCGATGTTGCACGGCGTTCTTACGACGCTCTATGCGGAGATGTTCGCAACGAAACAGGGTCGAGTTGTCTTCTACGCGCTTCAAAATCCCAACGCGCTACTCGTCGCCGGTTGGGGACAGGCGTTCAACGATATGAAATCGCTCATTCAGCTTTTCGATCAGCCTGTCGCCGATGGAGCTGGAACTTATCGCGTTGTGCATTTGAAGTATGCTTCTGTTGATGAAATAGCGGCTCTACTTACTGAAACCTTCACGCTCCCCCAGACTACAGGAACCGGCGGTTTCGCCCCACGAATCCGCGTCTTTGCCGACGTTCGCACGAATTCTCTCGTCGTTCAAGCGTCCCCTAACGACTGGGTGGAAATTCAAAAGTTACTCGTGGAACTCGACGTCAACAATGTTGAAACCAAGCTTGTAACTCGAATCTTTCCTCTAAAGAATTCGCTGGCGGAAGATCTTCGCACCATCGTGATGAACGCGATTCTTCCGGCAAAGCAAGGCACGTTAGACACTTCTGCCGCAAAGTTCCCCGTTCTTCAACTCCTTTCAGTTGACGACACTGGAAGACGCTTAGTGGAATCTGGGGTCATGATGGACGTCGACGTTTCAGCAGACGTGTACCATAACCAGTTGATCGTCAGCGCTCCCGAAGACTGCATGGAGTTCATGGAACGCCTGATCGAACTCCTCGACGTCGCTCCCAAGAAGGCACAAATTCGCTTCTTCCAAGTCCGTCACGGAGACGCTTCGCAAATTGTTCAAACCCTTCAGTCTTTGTTAGCGACGACAGATTCTAACCTTTCGGCTCCAACTCTTCCTCAAGTAGAGTCCGAGGAGAGTTTCGTGCCCGTGCGATTCGCCGTCGATACGCGAACAAACGTCATTATTGCCGCAGCCGCTCCTAAAGAACTCTCTATCGTGGACGCGCTCATCGTAGCGCTCGACGTGAAAGATACGGCTGAACGCGAGGAAGAAGTTATCCAATTGCGCAACATCCAAGCGCTCGTCGTTGCGGAGGCAATTGATAGTTACTTGACGCAAAAGCAGACTCTCGAAACCGCTTCGGAGGTGCTTTCGAATTACCAACTTTATGAATCGCAAATCATCGTCATTCCCGAATCCATTTCAAACTCGATTATCGTAAGCGGACCGGGGAAAAACATGGCGACCAGCGTTAATCCCACGGACGTTGCAGGACAAGTGCTAAACAACTTTGGCATGGGAACAACGAGTTCCAGCTTGGGTTACGGAGGTTTTGTTCTCTCGGCAAGCAGTCGTTCGATTGCCGCCACGCTTAGAGCGTTGAGGGAAAAGAATAGATTGCAAGTTCTAAGCTGTCCTGAAGTTACAGCCATGGACAACCAGCAAGCGTTCATCCTCGTCGGTCAGCGCGTTCCTCGAATTGACGGTACGACGACAACGAACTATGGCGTCCAGATGAACACGACGGACACCCCGGTCGGCCTCATCTTGTTGGTTACCCCACGCGTTACGAAAGACGGAAAGGTCGTGATGGAAATCGGAGCTGAAAAGTCTAGCCTCGGTAACGAAGCGGACGCTACGCCGATCTATTCGCAAGACGGCGAAGTCATCAAATCAAAGTCCATCGACACGATTCAGACGATGACGGCGATAAGCGCCCGCGATGGTGAAACGGTAATGTTAGGCGGTCTCATGACCTCGCAAAAAGAGAAAATCAGTCGTGGAGTTCCGTATCTCTCCGACGTGCCCGTGCTAGGATGGCTCTTCAGATACGATCAAGAGACGATTCAACGTAAAGAACTGCTTATCGTCATGACGCCTAGAATCATGCGTAATTCTGAGGACTTCTCGGAGGTCATGCGTCGTGAAATGAGCAAAACCCACATCAACCTTGACGACGCTATGCAACTTAACGGCAATATGGGACTTTACGACCCAAGCACGAATCAAGGACTCAAAACCAAAGACACGAAACGCTTGCTTAACGATCTGATTCTTCCTGATAAGATGGACGACCTAGAAAAAACGCCGGGATACTCTCCGTCGGACGACTATATTCCTCGTCCCATTATCAAAGATAAAACCGACTCCTATTCTCCCACGCAAAAGGAATCGAGTAAGGGCGCGGAATCGGCGATTCAGCGAAGGCATTCTACTCTCAACGGAAACGCTCGAGAAGATTCGCAAAACCAAGACTTCTACATTGACGACTTGTCCAAGAACGACAAAGCAACCAATGATCGGTATGTTAATAACAGCGAAGGAACGAAAGTTGCTGAAGCAAGTTTAACAACCAAGAATCGCGAAACGCAGTCCAATCAACTCAGGAACGCGTCGTCAAACGCTAACCTAGCCGACGCGTCCTCGCAAGCGACCGAGCCGCGTAAAGCGTTGGGAATTTCACCCTATCGCGAGCTCGACCAACGTTCTGGAAATGTGGTCAAGCTTGAATCCCTTGCCGGAGAAAAGAATAACGTGCAACGCTTTGAAGCGGAAGCGTATAACATTGACGACGCAAATATACGCGGTCAAATAGACGATATAGAGGAAATATATCTCCAGTCTATGCCTCGAGCGCGAACGCCGGAAACATTCAAATGGCTATCGCAACTAACGACGACCGTCCCCTACACGCAGGCTAAGGAAAGCTCGAAGTTCAAGCTGTTTAAATGGTCTAAATAAAGAACTTACTCTCCACAAATACGCGTCCTCTGGACTAATTAGTCCGGAGGACTTCGTCAAATGATCACCTTCACTTAGTTCGTCAAAGCAATGAAAAAGCGCCTGGCTCCTACACTCTTACTTGCACTCTTCCTCCAGACTCTTCTCGGATGTTCGAGTGTTGGTCCTCGAAAATATATCCTTTTCGGCGCCCCTCAACCCGAGAAGGTTGAAATGTTTGAGGATTATTGGGAGGACTATCCTTTCAGACCTGACGATCCGACTCTCCCCCTCAGACGAGGAAAAGGCGGCGTCATTCGCTTTTTCAAAAAAGGGTGTTATACCAAATCGATTATGGTTGACGGAGATCTAACAGTCAACGTATACAACAACGTCGAGGATGGAGTCGCGCTCACTCAACCGGACGCGCAGATGGTCTTGACCTCGGAAGAATTAAATCAAAAACACCGCAAGTACAATAAAGAAACCGGATACTCTTATCACGTGTATTTGGATTTAGGACTGCTTGAACAACCTAAAGAAGAAATAACGATTCTCTCCATCTTTAAAGACGCGAAAACGGGACAAGCGACTCTGTCGAAAGAGATCAGAACAACGACTCTCGGCAATTCGGAACCTGTTCCGAAAAAGAAAAAGAACTCTCACGAGAATGAATCGGAGGCTGAAAAAATAGCGCGTCGGATGCTCGGCGGCGATGAAACCACAGATAATCCGATTGCAGAACTTCAAGCGAGATACGCTTTGAAGAATAAGCAAAAGAAGGCGGAATTTGACGCGAATAAAGGAACCCGGCTCATAGACACGGTAGACGTTTCTGACAGTAAATTCAAGGAGATCGGCGATTCTCCAATGCAAACGTATGGTAATCTTCTAGAAACCCAACGCGAGCGTGAAGAACAAATGCGCCGTATTTTGGACGACGGTCTCTCAAAAGAAAACTACTATAGAGAAAAGAGACGCCAAGACGCCGAAAACTACAAGGCAAGTCAAGCGGCGAAGGGAGAGAATCTTTCATCCTTACGCGCCGCTCAAGGGGCGTCTAACCCTATTCAGTTCGATAAAGTGCAACGTTCCTATATCGATCTTCAACAAACGACGTCGCAAAACTATGGCGCGATTTCTCGTCAATTAAGCGATCGTGCTTTGGAAGAATACGACAAGGGGCCCCAAAACGTCTTAGAACAGGGAAATCCACCGACAACTTCGTCCGAATCGGCTCATGAAACGGACGTTGATGGCGCGAAGAAGCAATATATTCAAAAGCAAACTGAACAGAATAAACTTTTCTCCAATCCTCTCGAGAATGGATTTGAACGCACGTCGGGAGGATATGTGCCGGAAGGGGCGTTAAAGAATTCAAAAGAGCTGGATATGCTTAACGAATTCCATCCAGACGCTTCCGCCCCACCGACAGAGATTTATCTTAAAAAGTAAAAATAAACCAAAGTCTATTCAGACAAGTTCCTTTTAGAGAGAGCGTGATAGTGGACGTCCATAAAGATCCACAGAAACGCTCTCTTTATTATATGGTTCCTCAATCTCTAGATTGTTGACAATCGAATTTTCACCAAAATTGATTGTCAAAACTCTTTCAAGAAGTTCCGAAGTACGCGCAGACTTCACACGACCATTAAGAACGATCTTCGTTCCCAAACGCTCCGCTTGAACGCTCTCGCTTCTTGGATCAAAATCGCATCGCGTCAACACGTTATCTATTTGAGAAGAAATATTTAAACGATCAACTTCTCGCGCCTCGCTTGAAGGCTTCATGGAGAGGCGCGTCGGGTATTTGTTAAAATCAAGAGAAAGACGAGGCGGATACATCCGCTCCGCATCAATATTATCAACCTCATTGTCTCCTTGATCGAGATTGGTCAGAGCGTCAACGCGGGCGTTTGAAACATTAGGTCGAGTTGTAAACGTCCCTGTTCCAAAAAATTTACCAAAATTCGATGTATCGTAGCGCGCTAGTATTCCGCCGAACGAACTTCCTGAATTAGAGGTAAGTATATTTTTCATTGTCGAGTTGACAGACATCGGCGTGCCAGGTACGATTCTCGTTCTCTCGATTGCAATAGGTTCGGCGCCGGATGCGAAACGACTTTTCATTCCCACGCCCATACTTTCAGCAACGTCTGTGTCAGTCTGAGCCTGGCATTGATTATCTCCAAACACTCCTACGGTCGACGCTAAGGCGACAACCAAAAGCGTCAAGGCGCGAGTCCCAAAGAAATACCGTCCCATTCTAGTCTCCTAGGCCTAAAGTTGAAAGAACAAACCAGTTCCTACCGTCTTTTTTTCGGCGTCGCGGCAAGATCGCTTAAATAAAAAAGACGTCGTCGTTAAATCCTGTACAAACGTAAATTATCTTCTGCATTAAAAAAGGGTTCGACCCGTATGTCGGAATCGAACCTTAATTTCAGCGTCGCAAAAATGAGCTAACGCAAACTATTCTTTTCTTTCAGAAAACGCTCAGGCTTTCGTTTCTTCTTCTTCAGCGGCTTTAGGTTCACGACCTAAGATAGCGAAAAGGATAGCGAAGACCATGCAGAAGACGCCAGGTTCTCCCCAGATTCTCTTCCAATTGTATTTGTTCCAAGTGGTTCTATTCCAAACGGTGAACTCTTTAGAACTCGAAGCCTCAACCACTTCTTCAGTAACGGCTTCCTGGGCAGTTTCACCGGTCGCTTCAGCGTTGGCGACTACTTCAGCCGCGACTTCGACGTCGGCGACCTCAGAGGCGATATCAGCAACGTCAGCGCTCTCGACGGCGACTTCCTCAATAGCGACTTCGTCAATATCGACGTCTTGCGCAAACGCAGGGGGCGTCAGAGCGAAAGAAGCCTGTTCGTCGGTCGACGTCGCAGCGGGAGCTTCGGTAGCGTTAAGATTTCGATCCTTTTCCCAGTCGACAGCATAACCGGAAACCATTTGCGCTACGCCAAGAAGGAGGAACGCAACCAATGCCTGAACGCTAGCCTTCATATCCTTCGGAGCAACACGGTCGGCATACATGTACGCGGCGGTGTACAAGAACGCATAAGCAAGACCATGGCATAAAATACCAATGAGCGCTAAAGTGTCGCTTCCCTGTGCAAAACAGAGGTAACGAACGCCCCAAGCGCCCATACCAAGGGTAAGGGTCCATTTGAGACCAATCTTCGAGACGGCAAACGCAAGCGCGGCCATAAAGACGATTTCACTATACTGATTATAAACGGCCTTATCGCCGAAGCATTCGCCAACAAGGGGGAAGTAGTAATTCGAACCAAAGCAACCGACCAAAGAAGCGCAAAGGATGAAAAGAGCAAAATCAAAGCGCTTGAAGAGTCCCAGAGCTTTGAAACCGAACGGATCGGAATTCTGCGATCCAGAAGGAGGAGTGTTTGGAAGGGTCAAAGCGTACGCCGCCAACGCAAGGGCGATCACGCCGTCAACATAATAGAAAATCTTGACGCCGCCGTCGAAAACATGTTGGAGGACAAGATTGACAGCAATCCAACCGAGGGTACCGAAGATGAAGACTAACGGAGATCTCTCCTTGTTAGGAATGTTCTTGAAAACAATCGCGTTCAAAAGCGGAATTGACGGCATGAACATCAAACCGGCGATGAACATCATGGTAAACCAGAGCCAACCAACGGATGGCGTGGCGGAATTCGCAACGTCAGAAGCGATCTTTCCGCAACAGAGCAAAGCCAAAGCGCAAATCGTTTGCATAAAGGCGAAAACTTTTTGCGCGGCAAACTTTTTATCGGCAATAGGGCCGATAAGTGGTGAAAAAAGCGCGCCAAAGGCGAAAGCAGCATACAACTTACCGACGTTGACTCCGACTTCGCTAGCATAAGAACCAAGAGCATAGGACCAGCAGCCCCAAATAGCAAATTCGAGCGCATAGGCAATTTGCAGGCGTACATAAGCGGTTATACCACCCTTACCTTCTGCCATGAGATCTCTCCTAAAAAAACAATGTTTCCCTGAAATTAACATGATACAGACGTCTATACGCCTGACGGAACGAAACAAGGCGCATCATTCCTCGAAACAATCCTCCATAGAAGTTTACCGCTGTTGAGCTAAAATATCAAGGGCCCTAAAGAAAAGGGATTTTTTTCCTTCATTTTATCAGAGAATCTCACTTTTCATAAAGCCACATATTCCCCAATGCCGATACAACTAAGGATGTTTTGCGTAAAGGAGTACGCTAATAACAGGGAAAGCATTGACTAACGTTCCGTTGCGCTCAATTCAATTCGCCAACGCTGGTCAATTCCCATCCCCCTCTTTGGTAAGTAAACATTGCGACTTTAGAAAGTTCAAGGATGAACCTGAACTCCGTGTCTATCGAACGCTTCCCGTATGTTCAAATAGTCCGAAAGGCGCTTTTGACAACGACATGCTTTGCTTTCGGACTTTTTTTACTTGAGCGTCCTTTGGAAGCTTCAGACCAATCTCCCCAACACTCCCCTTTAGAGCTTTTTAAACTCGAAGAAGAAGACGGGAATAGTGAACCAAAGTCCAATGGGATTGCGACGATCGAATCGGTGAAAAGCGAAAATAATAGGCTAAAAACCGCCGTTCTTCTGAAGCCTAACACCCCGAATGCGACTTATTCCGAAAACGAACTCGAGGAGAATCCTCGTCTTCTCGCCAATGTTCGCCCCTTCAAGAAAGCGAGGGATCGTTGGAATAAAGAACACGCATTAGCGCCCCCTACGCCCCCCACGGTCGAAACCCTTGACCTAAAAAAAACAGAGGAGCTACACCCTGCGGAGTCCCCCGTTCTCACCCTTGCAAGCGCAACCTTACCTCCTCTCGCTCCTAACGACGCGATAAAAGAGAATGAAGAGTTGGTTACCAAGGCCGACTTAGAAGAATTGCGAGAAGAGACGAAGGGCTTTTCCTGGAGCCAAGGCAACCTAAAGATCACGCCTTATGGTTTTTTAAATCTATCCGTTTCTAGCGACGCCCAGCGCGCAGTTCCGGGCGAGTTTATCCTCTATCTTCAAGACCCAAACGTCGATTCTTCCTCAGATTTTACGCTAGACGCAAGAAGCACGCGCCTTGGGGCAATGTTCGAGGGCCCCCGGATCGAAGCCTTACATGGAACGCTAGGAGGAATTGTAGAGTTCGACTTCCAAGGCATGGCCAACGGCCCTAAAAACAAAGGCGGCGTACAACTTCGTTGCGCTTATGCGGAAATTGTTGACAAAGAGAACGAGCGTCGAATCCTTTGCGGTCAAGACTGGGAAATAGTCTCGCCGTTAGCGCCGCGTCTACTGAATTACTTACCGTGCATTTTCTCCGGAAACATCGGCTTTCGTAGAGCGCAAATTCGTTACGAACAAGGATGGACGGTTAGCCAAGATCTTCGTTTTCTCGGACAAATTGCCGCTTGCGACAATCCTTTAGGCGATTTCCTTTCAACCTCTGGCGTCAGCGGATCGTCTTCAGGATGGCCGGTAATCGAAGGACGTGTCTCTGCTGTTTTATTCAAAGAAGCGCGAGACGGACAGCCGATTACGATCGGTTTATCCGGACACATGGGGGAACAATACTACAAATTTTCTCCGATGGTGGGGATTCCTTCGGCGGCGACAACCGAGAAAAAAGCGATCAAAACTTGGTCGGCTAACCTTGATTGCACTATGCCGATAACTAAAACACTCACCTTCCAGGGGGAATACTTTATCGGTTCAAATTTGAGTTCCTTGGGCGGCGGAATCAACCAAGGCGTCGACCTATACAGAAGAGAAGGAATCGACTCGCAAGGTTGGTGGGTATGCTTACAGAAAAAATGGAACGACAAGCTCGTAACGAACGTTGGTCACGGAATCGACTCACCCGAAAAGAACGATCTTTGGGGAGTTACAGTCGCTTCGAATGGTATAGCTTCTTCCAGAACAAGAAATGAAAACTATTTTGTCAACGCTCTTTACAACTGGACTGAAAATTTCATGACCGGAATCGAGTTTAGTTACTGGGAAACAGACTACCAGAAGAAAGACGTGACGACAGCCTTCCCGACGACGATCTCAACTTCAACAGCGAAAGCGCTCAGAACAGAATTCACGACGCGACTATCCTTCTAAAGATCGATTCGTTCAGCATGAAACGAAAGAACTCCCTGCCGCCGATTTAGCGCAAAACATTAAGGAAGACGTCGGCGGTTGGCGACAGGGGTAGGCGGATGATAGCTTTTATAAAATTCTTTAATCGCGTTGATCGAAGGTCGCGTCTAGCAACGCGGCGTCAAGATTGGTGTCGTAGCGAAATCCAATCAAATTCCAGGTTGAAGTCGAAGAAACATCCGCGGTCTTGGCTCGAGGACGATAGTAGGTAAAATACCAAACGACAGGATAGTTTTGGCATTTATATAGATACCGAAACACCAACAAATCCGTTCCGATCATTTTAAAACCAATCGGTTCATAGGAAACATAGGCGCCAAAATTCTGATTAATCGTCCTAAGGCCGTCGGAAAACTTCGTCTTGACCTTTTCATTATCCG
>CAVGEG010000013.1:0-48518 GCA_963628165.1 Paratractidigestivibacter sp.
TTCGAACTCGACGAAGAAGACCTCGCCCTCTGCACCCTCGTCGATCTGGGCAAGAACGATTTCGGCCAAACGCTCCGCGCGCTACTCGACAAAGCCATGAAAGAGGAGGAATGATCTGATGAAATTCCCATTGCTACGCGCCGTTATCGACAAAGCCGGCGAAAAGCTCTTTAAACCGGGTCGTCCCCTCTCGAAACTCTATCCCTTTTACGACGCGGCGGACACGTTCTTCTACACCCCCGACAGCAAGACGACGGGAACGGTTCAAGTTCGCGACGCCAACGATTTCAAGCGCATGATGATTACGGTCGTCGTCGCCCTTCTTCCCTGCCTCGTCATGGGGATGTACAACGTCGGGCTCCAAGCGAATCGTCTCATCGCCGAATGCGGCGGCGAAGCGATCCCAACCGACTGGCACGGATCCGTCCTACGATGGATTCACGCGGCGTTCCCCGCGCTTCACATCTACGACGCCTCTTCCGTTCTCGGATGCCTCGTCTACGGATTCGTCTACTGGCTTCCCGTCTACGCGGTCACGATGATCGTCGGTATTTTCTGGGAAGTCCTCTTCGCGGGAATTTACAAGCATGAAGTCAACGAAGGTTTCTTCGTAACGGGCTTCCTCTTCCCGCTCATCTGCCCGCCGACGACGCCTCTGTGGCAAGTGGCGCTCGCGATCAGCTTCGGCGTCGTGATCGGCAAGGAAATCTTCGGCGGGACGGGTCGCAACTTCCTCAACCCCGCGCTTGTCGCGCGCGCGTTCCTCTTCTTTGCGTACGCGGGGCAAATCTCCGGCGACAAGGTCTGGACCGCGGTCGACGGCGTCTCCAAAGCGACGCCCCTTTCCTTCGCGAGCGAAGGGCTCAAAGGAATTGAAGGCGCGGGCTACACGCTCCTCGACTGCTTTGTCGGAACGATTCCCGGCGCGGTCGGCGAAACGTCGACAATCGCGTGCTTGATCGGTCTGGCGATTCTCCTAGGCATGGGAATCGCGTCGTGGCGCGTCGTTCTCTCGATGTTCGTCGGCGGCATGGGACTCGCGACCCTCCTGACGCACCTTGGACCCGACGCGATTGCGGCGCACCCCGCGTTCGAACTCGGCGCCCGATGGCACTTCGTCACGGGCGGTTTCGCCTTCGGCATGGTCTTCATGGCGACCGACCCCGTCACGTGCGCGACGACGCGCGTCGGTCAGTACGTCTACGGACTCCTGATCGGCGTTTTGGTGATCGTGGTTCGGACGCTGAACCCGGCGTATCCGGAAGGCGTCATGCTCGTGATCCTTTTCGGAAACTGCGTTGCGCCTCTAATCGACCACTGCGTGACGGCGGCGAATATTCGTCGGCGTATTAAGCGTCTTGAATCGCGAGAATAGGAGAGAGGAAGGTAAGATAAATGGCCAACGAATCGATAACTAAAACATTTGTCGTCGCGGCGCTCCTCTCGATCGTCTGCGCGATTATCGTCTCCCTCTCCGACGTGAGTCTCAAAGGTCTGCAGCATCGCAATCAAGCGCTCGACAAGCAACTCAACATTCTCCGCGCGGCGGGTCTCGTAGAATCCGACGCTAAAGTGAGCGCTAAAGAGTCGGAACAACTCTTCTCGAAAGCGAAGACGGTCGTCGTTGATCTCGCGACGGGTCAAATCGTTCCCGACGCGGATCCCGACGCGACGCTCGCGGACAAAACGAACGTCGTTCCCCTCTCGAAGGAGGAAGACCTCGCCAGCATTAAAACGCGTCCGCAACGCGCGGTCGTCTACCTCTTTTACGACGACGCGGGAAAGCTCCAGAGCGTCGTCTTGCCGATCGTCGGGACGGGCCTTTGGTCGACGATGTACGGTTTCCTGTCTCTCAACGGCGATCTTGAAACGGTTTGCCGCATCGTCTTCTACGAGCATGGCGAAACGCCGGGCTTGGGGGGCGAAATCTCCAATCCCGCGTGGACGGACAAATGGGAAGGCAAGAGCGTCTACAACGCTTCCGGGGAACCGGCGATTGAAGTCGTGAAGGGAACGGTCGATCCTTCGAGCGAATCCGCGTCGAATCAAATCGACGGGATTTCGGGGGCGACGCTCACCGACATGGGAGTGACCTCGACCGTTCAATTCTGGCTCGGAAACTCGGGTTACGGCCCGTTCCTGAAGGAACTTCGCAAGACGAGCGGCGTCGCGACGTCGACGCAAAAGCTCAAAGATGAAGGAAAGGACGCGCAATGAATAACGAAGTATCGCCCAAAGAGAGCCTTCTTAAACCGCTCTTTAAAAACAACCCCGTCTTCGTCCAAATCCTTGGCGTCTGCTCGGCGCTTGCGGTGACGACAAGTCTTCGCACGGCGATCACAATGGCGCTCGCCGTCATTTTCGTGACCTCTTTTTCAAACGTCGGCGTCTCGCTTATCCGGAAAATAATCCCCGGTTCGATCCGCATGATTGTAGAAATGACGATCATCGCGACGCTCGTTATCTTGGTCGACCAGCTCATTAAAGCGTTCTCGTACGACCTGAGCAAACAGCTTTCGGTCTACGTCGGGCTCATCATCACGAACTGCATCGTCATGGGACGCGCGGAAGCGTTCGCGATCAAAAACAAGCCGGGAGCCAGCTTTCTTGACGGAATAGGGAACGGCGTCGGTTACGGGCTCGTTCTTATCGTCGTGGCGTTCTTCCGCGAGCTTTTCGGGTTCGGAAAGCTTTTCGGAATCGTGGTTTTCCCGACAGTGCAAAACGGAGGTTGGTACGTGCCCAACGGTCTCATGGTGACCGCTCCCGCCGCCTTCTTCCTGATTGGCGCAATCATTTGGGTCGTCAAGACGTTTAACAAGGATATGCAGGACTCCGAGTGAGGCCGCGCGTCGCTAGGACGCTTACGGCTCGTTCGCTAAGGATATAAGACAATGGATCACGCGCTCTCAATGTTTATACAGGGGGTCTTCACGCAAAACCTTGCGTTGTCGCTCTTCCTGGGGATGTGCACCTTTTTGGCAGTTTCGAAAAAGGTCGGCGCCGCGTTCGGACTAGGAATCGCGGTCGTGATCGTGCAGGCGATCACCGTGCCGGTCAACTGCCTTCTTTACAATTACGTTTTGCGCGAAGGCGCGCTCTCCTGGACGGGAATCAACGCGCTCGCCAAACTCGATTTGAGTTTCCTTTCGTTCATCACGTTCATCGGCGTAATCGCGGCGATCGTTCAAATTCTTGAAATGATCCTCGATCGCTTCTTTCCGCCCCTCTACAACGCCCTGGGGGTCTTTCTCCCCCTCATTACCGTCAACTGCGCGATCATGGGCGGATCCCTCTTCATGCAGCAACGCGACTACAACCTCTCGGATAGTCTCCTCTACGGAATCTTCTCCGGAATCGGTTGGGCGTTGGCGATCGTTATCCTCGCGGGAATCCGCGAAAAACTGGAATATAGTCACGTTCCCGCGGGCCTGCGCGGTCTGGGAATCGCGTTCATGACCGCGGGGCTTCTCGCCATGGCGTTCATGACCTTCTCGGGTATGTGATAGGAGGGAGGAAAGAAGACTATGAGCGGTATCGGAATCGTAATAGCGGGGGTCGTAGCGTTCACGGCGATCATCCTCGCGCTCGTGGCGATCATTCTCGCGGCGCGCGCGGCTCTCGTCCCAAGCGGAAAAGTTAAGATTGAAATCAACGGCGACGCGTCCAAGACGCTCGAAGTTCCCGCTGGGGGCAAACTCCTGGGAACCCTCGCCGACCAGGAGATATTCATTCCGTCGGCGTGCGGCGGCGGCGCGACGTGCGGGCAATGCAAAGTGCGCGTCCTCTCCGGCGGCGGCGAAATTCTCCCTACCGAAGTCAGCCTCATGACGCGCAAGGAGATCAAAAATCACGTCCGACTCGCGTGCCAAACGCCCGTCAAACAGGACATGAAGATTGAAATTCCACCGGAGATCTTCTCCGTGCGCAAATGGGAATGCGTCGTCGAGTCGAACGAAAATATCGCGACGTACATTAAAGAACTCGTCATCCGCCTTCCCGAAGGGGAAGACGCGCATCTTGAAGCGGGCGGTTACGTCCAAATCGAACGTCCCGCGGGCGTGCGCGTCGAGTATAAGAACTTCGATATTCCCGAAAAGTATCGCCCCGACTACGACCGTCGCCACTTGTGGGATTGCGTCAGCGAATCCGCCGGGCCCGTCATGCGCGCGTACTCGATGGCGAACTACCCCGAAGAAAAGGGAATCATCAAACTGAACGTCCGCCTCGCGGCGCCCCCCGAGCAAACGCCGAACGTTCCGCCGGGGTTGATGTCGTCGTACCTCTTCAGCCTCAAGGCGGGGGATAAAGTCGTCATTAGCGGCCCTTACGGAGAATTCAAAGTTCGTCAAACGCCGTGCGAAAAGATCTACATCGGCGGCGGCGCGGGTATGGCGCCCCTTCGTTCGCACATCTTGGAGATGCTCAAGCACCTCAAGCGTACGGAAAAGATCTCCTTCTGGTACGGCGCGCGTTCGAAGAGCGAAGCGATCTATCTCGACGACTTCCGCCAACTCGAGAAGGAGTACCCGAACTTCTCCTTCCGTCTCGCCCTTTCGCGTCCGCGCCCCGAGGAACTCTGGGACGGTTATGAAGGTCACGTCACCGAACTCATCTACATGACGTACCTCTCGAAACACAAGGCGCCCGAAGATTGCGAATACTTCCTCTGCGGTCCTCCTAAAATGACGCGCGCCATCGTCCTCATGCTCCTGAGCTTGGGCGTCGATCGCGAAAGTATCTTCTTCGACGACTTCGGCGGTTGACGCGTCGCGTCTCCTTGAGACATAATCAGTAAGCGTTAGAATCAACGTCGATTCTGACGCTTTTTCCTTTAACCCAACGTGGAAATTCTTTCATGGCTTACGACGAATTTTCTTCGACGGAATCCCTCAGAAGCTACGCGTGGCGACAACTCAAAGCGCGCGTCGTCCTTCGCGGCGCTAAAATCGTCCGCAAAGCGTTAAGGATTCCCGGAATCCGCTCGATCACCCCCGACTCGTGGTATCTTCGCGCTATTTATCGGATCCATACGGGGAAGCGTCTGCATCTCAACCCGCCGCGTGGATTCAACGAAAAGATCCAGTGGCTCAAGCTTCGTCGCCGCGATCCGCGCTTCGCGCGCCTCGTCGACAAACTCGCGGTTCGGGAGTACGTCGCGGAGACGATCGGCGCGGAATATCTCGTGCCGCACGTTGCGGGGCCGTGGCGCAAGGCGGAAGAGATCGACTTCGACGCGCTTCCGGAGCGGTTCGTCTTGAAATGCAACCACGACAGCGGGGGAGTCGTCGTCTGCGCGGATAAGTCGCGCTTCGACCGTGAGGCGGCGCGTCGCAAACTCACGCGAAATCTCAAAAAGAACTTTTATTGGCCCGCGCGCGAAACGCCATATCGCCATATCAAACCGCTGATCCTGTGCGAAGAATACCTCGAAGACGATTCCGAAGAAGGGTTGAGGGACTACAAAGTCTACGTCTTTAACGGCAAGACGCGTTTTATTCTCGTCTGTTCTCGACGCTTCACGTCGAAAGAGGGGCTCCACGTCACCTTTTACGACCTCGATTGGAACGTCCTTCCATTCCGTGAGAAATTGCCGACGGAAAAGGAACCGGAGCCGCGTCCCGAGGGGCTGGAAAAAATGCTCGACTTTTCCGAGCGGCTAGCAAAGTCTCTCCTCTTCGCTAGGGTAGACTTCTACGTCAATCGGGGTAGGATATACTTTGGCGAAATAACGCTTTATCCGACGGCGGGACTCGAGTTGTTCGTACCGGACGAATGGGAAGAAAAGATCGGGGACATGCTCGACCTCGAGACGTGATCGCGACGACGCGAAGAAATTAATTAAGATAACGGAAAGCAAAGAGATGAAAATACTTACGATAGAATCGAGCTGCGACGAAACGGCGGCGGCGGTCGTCGACGAAAATCGCAACGTTCTGGGCTCCTCCCTGGCGTCGCAGATCGACGTGCACCAGCTATACGGCGGGGTCGTTCCTGAGATAGCGTCGCGATCGCATATGGAGGCGATTCTTCCCGTCGTCTCGCAGGCGCTCGACGAAGCGAAGGTCGGACTCGACGATCTGAGCGCGATCGCGGTGGTGAACGAACCAGGTCTCGCGGGGTCTCTTCTTGTGGGCCTGACGGCGGCGAAGGCTCTCTGCGTCGCGGCGAATAAACCGCTTATCGCGATCAACCACTTGCAAGCGCACGTTTACGCGTGTCGCGTCGCGTTTGACGAAGATCCGTTCCCGTGCATAGGGCTCATCGTGAGCGGGGGCCACTCGTCTCTTTATCGTTGTCGCGGTCCGATCGACTTCGAATCTCTGGGGACGACGATCGACGACGCGGCGGGGGAAGCGTTCGACAAGGTCGCGGCGATGCTTGGTCTTCCCTACCCCGGCGGCCCGTCGATTCAGAAGGCGGCGGAAAACGGGGATCCGAAGGCGTACAAGTTCCCGCGCCCGATGCTCAACGATCACGACCGAATGCAGTTTAGTTTCAGCGGTCTGAAGACGGCGGTGCGCTACCAACTCGCGGGGACAGGGCGCGTCGATTTCTCGAGGTGTCAGATCACGGCTCAAGAACGCTCGAATATTGCGGCGGCGTTCCAGGAATCGGTCTGCGATTGTTTGGTCGGTAAAGCAACGCAAGCGCTACGCAAATACGGGATGCGAACGCTCTGCGTCGGCGGGGGAGTCGCGGCGAATCGTCGATTTCGGGAAAAGGCGCTCGAAGCGTCGGAAAAATATCGTTTCAAGCTTTTTATCGCGCCGCCAAAACTCTGCACGGACAACGCGGTGATGGGGGCGATCGCGATCGAACGCTATAAAGCGGGACTCTTCGCCGACTTAGATCTCGACGTTTCCCCTGGTTTGGTTCGCGACAAATAGTCGCAAGAAAAAAGCGAGACAATTATTCTCAACAGTTGCAATTCGTTTGCGCGTGTGTTAGCATAGTGGGAAGAAAACCAATACCGCATAGCAAGTAGGAGGATTAATTATGCCGCGTAGCGCAAAAACGCATCGTCGTCCTAAGCTTCATAACGCCACTTGGCCGGGAGTCGTCGGCAAGGGAACGGGAGACGGCGAGCCCTGTCTCGATTTGAAGACGATGCTCGATCTCACGAAAGGGGCGGACGTCAACGGCGTGAAATTCGACGGTTTTGATCTTTTCCTCGCGCCGCCGCACTTCGATCCGGCAGATATGGAAGCGCAAGTCGACCATATCGTCGAACTTTGCGGGGAGTATCAATTTGAAGTCGGATCCCTCGTCGCCAACGTCTGGACGGGCTCCGCAATCGGCGACGAAAGCCGTCGCGCAACGTTCCTCGAAGCGGTTGAAACAGGGTGTAAAATCGGTCGCGCGCTCCGCGACAAGGGCGTCCGTCCAAATGGGTGCGTCCGCATCGACTCCTCCTGCTCCGTCGACGCATGGACCGCGGATCCGCGCCTTGGAACGAAACAAATCGTCGACACGTTCCAGAAGGCGAGTCAAATCGCCATGAAGTACGACGAAATGCTCGCGATGGAAGGGGAAGTCTGCTGGGGTGGCATGCACAGCTGGCGACGTTGCGTCCAGGTTCTCGAAGAAGTCGATCTTCCGCAAGTCCTTGGGTTCCAGGCCGATATGTCGCATACCAACCTCTTCCTCCTGGGCGTCAACGCGCCCGAAGATCGTCTTCTCCCCGAAGACTTCACGTGGGATCAGACCGAAGTCTACGACGAAGCGTATCAGAAAATGACCGACGCGCTACGCCCCTGGACGGTCGACTTCCACGTCGCGCAGAACGACGGCACCGTCTTCGGCTCCGGCGCGCACGACCGTACCGGGCGCCACTGCCTCCCGAAGGATCCGAACGGAAAGCTCGATATCGTCAAATACGCCAAATATTGGCTCCTCGAAGACGGAAAACCGACGAAGCGCTTCAACCATATCTGCTGGGACGGTTGCATGTTCCCCAATAGCGCGATGAAGAATCCGCAGACTTGGAACGACGTCCTCGGCGCGATGGTCGACGTGCGCAACGCGTGCGGTTGGTGATTTCTCGAATTAAAGATAAAAAACGCGAAGAGTCTTGCATTCTCCGCGTTTTTTCTATATGATATATATTCGTTAAACTTGCGATATAACGCATTTTTGTTACGTTATTTTCCTGTCGAGCGTTTGCTCAAGGTTCACCGTCTTATCCAACGCAGGAAAATTGCCCACACAACATGAAAGGCGATTGATGAAAAAGTCATTCATTTCCGGAACAGTCGCTCTTCTCGCGGGCCTTATGGTCGCGAGCGGCGCGCTTCTCCCCTCTTATGCGGCTGATTGGAGCCCGGCGGAAGGGATTCTTCTCTCGAAATTCGCGAAGGACGTCGATCCTTCGCAACCTCTTCCCGAGTATCCCCGTCCGCAGATGACGCGCGACGCGTGGAAAAACCTCAACGGCATGTGGGATTACGCAATCCTTCCCGTCGGCGAGGAGTTCGGCGACGCTCAGGGGCAAATCCTCGTTCCCTTCTGCGCGGAATCCGCGCTCTCCGGCGTCGCGAAGCGAGTCGGCGCGAGGAACAACCTTTGGTATCGCACGACCTTCGAAGTTCCTGAAGACTGGAACGGCAAGGAAATCCTTCTCCAGTTCGGCGCCGTCGACTGGCGCGCCGACGTCTACCTCAACGGCGTCAAAGTCGGTCATCACCAAGGCGGATATTGCCCCTTCACGGTCAATTTGACCCGCGCTCTTAAAGACGGCGCGCAGGAACTCGTCGTCAAGGTCTGGGATCCCACCAACGACGGCCCTCAGGCGATCGGCAAGCAGCTCAACAAGCCTAGAGGCATCTGGTACACCCCCGTCACGGGAATTTGGCAGACCGTTTGGCTTGAAGCGGTTTCCAAGTCGCACATCACGAAAGTTCGTCCCGTCGCGAATATCGACGATAGAACGCTGACCGTCTTCGTCAACGCGGAGAACGCGGAAGGCCTCGTCGCCGTCGCGGGCGAAAAGGAAGCGAAGATCGTCTCCGGTCAGGCGACTCTCACCCTTGACGCAAGCGCAGCGGAACTCTGGACCCCCGATAATCCGAAACTCTACGATTTAGAAATCTCCCTCTACGACGGCAACAAAGTCGTCGACAAGGTCGGCTCCTACTACGCGATGCGCAAGACCTCTCTCGGAAAAGACGACAAGGGAATCACGCGCCTCATGCTCAACAACGAATTCGTCTTCCAGCACGGTCCTCTCGATCAGGGTTGGTGGCCGGACGGTCTCTACACGCCTCCGACTGAAGAAGGCATGATCTACGACCTCAAGATCCTCAAGGATCTCGGCTTCAATATGCTCCGCAAGCACATCAAGGTCGAGCCCGCGCGTTACTACTACGCGTGCGACAAGATGGGCCTCCTCGTCTGGCAAGACATGCCCAGCGGCGACACGAAGCATTACATCGGCGGCAAGGATCCCGACGCTGAACGCTCCCCCGAGTCCGTCTCCTACTACGAAGTTGAACTTCGCCAGATGTTCGACGCGCTCGACTTCTTCCCGTGCATCGTCATGTGGATACCCTTCAACGAAGGTTGGGGTCAGTTCGACACGCACCGCATCGTCGACCTTTGCCGTACCCTCGATCCTACGCGTCTTGTCAACTGCGCGTCCGGTTGGACCGATCGTCAGTGCGGCGACGTTCACGACAAGCACATCTATCCCGGCCCCGCCATGTTCCCTGCGGAAGAGAATCGCGCTTCCGTCCTCGGCGAATACGGCGGCTTAGGCCTTCCTGTCAAGGGTCACTCCTGGACAGAAGACGGCAACTGGGGTTACGTCAGCTTCGCGAATCAAGACGCGCTCTTCAACCGCTACAACATGCTGAACTTAGTCATGCGTCCTTTGATCGAACAGGGTCTCTCCGCGGCGGTCTACACGCAGACGACAGACGTTGAAATCGAAGTCAACGGCTTCATGTCCTACGACCGCGAAGTCCTCAAGTACCCCGCCGAAAAGATGCGCAAATCGAACGAATCCCTCCGCGGCCCCGCTATGACGATGAAAGTCGTTATCGGTTGCTCGAAGAACGAACCCAAGACGTGGAAGTATACCTTCGATAAGCCCGCGGACGACTGGGCCGCCGCCGATTTCAACGCCGACGCCTGGAAAGAAGGCCCCGCCGGCTTCGGTACCGAATTGACCCCCAATACGGTCGTTCGCACCAAGTGGGATACCTCCGATATTTGGCTCCGTCGCGAAGTCGAATTGACCGCAGATGATATCGCCAATCCCGAAGATATGCTCGGATACGTCTATCATGACGAAGACGCAGAGGTCTATATCAACGGCGTCCTCGTCGCGTCCTATGCCAATTACTCGCAGTACAATTATGCGCCCGTCGACACAGCCAAACTCGCGGAAGCGCTCAAGGTCGGCAAGAACGTCGTCGCCGTCCACTGCCATCAGACGATCGGCGGTCAGTATATCGACTTCGGCCTCGTCAAATTGGTTCCCGCGGAAAAGTGATCCCTAAATTGTCGTTAGGGTAAATCAAAAGACACAAAGAAAAGGCGCGCTAAGAGGAATTCTCAGCGCGTCTTTTTTTCTTTAAAGCGTTAAGGGTTACGCGTTGCGTCGCAACGCGACTACCCGCCAATCATCGGCGTTTGCGGAAATCGCGTCGAGGGGAGTTCTCTTCCCCCGCCTTGAAATTGTATCGAGGGCGGATGACCTTGAAGACGTCGACGGTCGGAGCGATATTCGCCATGATTTCCTCCATCGGCTTGTACGCCATCGGGCACTCGTCGATGGTCTCGGCGTTGACGGAAGTCGTGTAGACGTTCTTCATTTGGCGTTTAAATTCGTCGACGGAAAAGAGCTGGCGCGCTTGAGCGCGACTATAGAGACGCCCCGCGCCGTGCGGCGCCGAGTAGTTCCACTCGGGATTCCCTTTGCCGATGCAAATGAGACTCCCGTCGCGCATATTGATCGGGATGAGCAACTTTTCGCCCAGTTTCGCGGAGACCGCGCCTTTTCGAATAATCGACGTTTCCAGATCGATGTAATTGTGCACCGTCTCAAAGTGCGAAAAAGCGTCGATCGACTTGTCCGTAAGCGCGGTCAAAATCAAGTCGGCGATCGTGCGACGATTCAACTTCGCAAAATCCTGACAAATGCGCATATCGTGCAAATACGCTTGACGATCCTCTCCCGTGAGGTAACAGAGTCCACGCGGCAAATTCGGCGCCGGTAGGATTTTCTTGAGCGCCTTCAACGCGTCGTCGATCTCCGCGTCTCGTCCTTCCGCCTTATAACGATTGATCAACTCCTGTTGGCGGTTGCGTCCGGCGGCGTTCTTAATCTTTTTTTGCGCAAGATCCTGATATAGCGTGGCGACCTGCTGTCCTAAGTTGCGGCTTCCCGTATGAACGACGAGATAGAAGTTCCCTTCGTCGTCCTCGTCGACCTCGATAAAATGGTTTCCGCCGCCAAGAGACCCCAAAGAACAACGAATTCGCTCCACGCCGTTCAACTTGCGATAGACGAGGAGCTCTTCCAGCTCAGGAAACTCGCTAAGGGGTTGCGTCGCGACGTTGAAGCCCGCGGGGACGTTCTCATGAATAATCAGATCTAAGAGCGCGTAATCGACGGGGTCGCGTCCTAGTTCGACGGTAAGCATACCGCATCCGACGTCGACGCCGACAAGATTAGGAATAACGAGTTCGCCTAGAGCGGCGGTAAAGCCGATGACGCACCCTACTCCGGAGTGGACGTCGGGCATAACGCGAACGCGGCTTCCTTCCGTGAAGGGCTGATTGCATATCGTTCGAAGTTGCGCAACGGCGCTTTCATCAATTGTGTCGGTAAAAACGATTGCCGTTGTAAAAGATCCTTTAATTTCTTTCATGCCCTACAATTCCTCACCTTAAAAATTATTCAGAAATAATGAGGTTTTAAGACAATCATGACCTCGTTTAGAGACTTCTACCATCTCTTCGAAAAAAGTCAATGATTAAACCTAAAATAAGTAGCAAAAAGCAATTTAATGGGAATTCGCGCTATTGTTGTCGGGGGGAAGGCGCCTTATAATAACGGCACCGCTTCGCGCTAATCCTTGCGCGGCGGTATGAAGGACGACGCGCGTCAGCGTACGGCGGTAGGACGTCGAAACATTTAATCTGAAAGGCGATTGATGAAAAAGTCATTCATTTCCGGCACAGTGGCGCTTCTCGCGGGCCTTATGGTCGCGAGCGGCGCGCTTCTCCCCTCTTATGCGGCTGATTGGAGCCCGGCGGAAGGGATTCTTCTCTCGAAATTCGCGAAGGACGTCGATCCTTCGCAACCTCTTCCCGAGTATCCCCGTCCGCAGATGACGCGCGACGCGTGGAAAAACCTCAACGGCATGTGGGATTACGCAATCCTTCCCGTCGGCGAGGAGTTCGGCGACGCTCAGGGGCAAATCCTCGTTCCCTTCTGCGCGGAATCCGCGCTCTCCGGCGTCGCGAAGCGAGTCGGCGCGAGGAACAACCTTTGGTATCGCACGACCTTCGAAGTTCCTGAAGACTGGAACGGCAAGGAAATCCTTCTCCAGTTCGGCGCCGTCGACTGGCGCGCCGACGTCTACCTCAACGGCGTCAAAGTCGGTCATCACCAAGGCGGATATTGCCCCTTCACGGTCAATTTGACCCGCGCTCTTAAAGACGGCGCGCAGGAACTCGTCGTCAAGGTCTGGGATCCCACCAACGACGGCCCTCAGGCGATCGGCAAGCAGCTCAACAAGCCTAGAGGCATCTGGTACACCCCCGTCACGGGAATTTGGCAGACCGTTTGGCTTGAAGCGGTTTCCAAGTCGCACATCACGAAAGTTCGTCCCGTCGCGAATATCGACGATAGAACGCTGACCGTCTTCGTCAACGCGGAGAACGCGGAAGGCCTCGTCGCCGTCGCGGGCGAAAAGGAAGCGAAGATCGTCTCCGGTCAGGCGACTCTCACCCTTGACGCAAGCGCAGCGGAACTCTGGACCCCCGATAATCCGAAACTCTACGATTTAGAAATCTCCCTCTACGACGGCAACAAAGTCGTCGACAAGGTCGGCTCCTACTACGCGATGCGCAAGACCTCTCTCGGAAAAGACGACAAGGGAATCACGCGCCTCATGCTCAACAACGAATTCGTCTTCCAGCACGGTCCTCTCGATCAGGGTTGGTGGCCGGACGGTCTCTACACGCCTCCGACTGAAGAAGGCATGATCTACGACCTCAAGATCCTCAAGGATCTCGGCTTCAATATGCTCCGCAAGCACATCAAGGTCGAGCCCGCGCGTTACTACTACGCGTGCGACAAGATGGGCCTCCTCGTCTGGCAAGACATGCCCAGCGGCGACACGAAGCATTACATCGGCGGCAAGGATCCCGACGCTGAACGCTCCCCCGAGTCCGTCTCCTACTACGAAGTTGAACTTCGCCAGATGTTCGACGCGCTCGACTTCTTCCCGTGCATCGTCATGTGGATACCCTTCAACGAAGGTTGGGGTCAGTTCGACACGCACCGCATCGTCGACCTTTGCCGTACCCTCGATCCTACGCGTCTTGTCAACTGCGCGTCCGGTTGGACCGATCGTCAGTGCGGCGACGTTCACGACAAGCACATCTATCCCGGCCCCGCCATGTTCCCTGCGGAAGAGAATCGCGCTTCCGTCCTCGGCGAATACGGCGGCTTAGGCCTTCCTGTCAAGGGTCACTCCTGGACAGAAGACGGCAACTGGGGTTACGTCAGCTTCGCGAATCAAGACGCGCTCTTCAACCGCTACAACATGCTGAACTTAGTCATGCGTCCTTTGATCGAACAGGGTCTCTCCGCGGCGGTCTACACGCAGACGACAGACGTTGAAATCGAAGTCAACGGCTTCATGTCCTACGACCGCGAAGTCCTCAAGTACCCCGCCGAAAAGATGAACGAATCGAACGCTTCGCTTCGCAAATAATCTTCAGTCTCGCAAACAGTCGCGCCCCCTAACAACGCGCGACGCCAAAACAACGCGCCTCCGCTCAGTTCAGCCAGCGGGGGCGCGTTTTCTTTTTCCTGCGGGAAACGCCTGGGAATCAAAGTAAAAAAGAGCCGACGTCTTTTTCCCAAACGCGACGTCGACGCATCTATTTGTTATACTATACGCTAAAAGAGACGCGCATTGCAAACTTCGCGCGTTTTTCATCCAATTCACCCTTGGAGAAAAGTTCATGAAACGCCTCGTTTTTCTTCTTTTCCTGTTGACGCTAACACTCTTCGGGGCTCCGTCTGCTCAGGGCGAAACGCCTGAAACGACGTGGCCAGGACAAGTTTCCGATTGGTTCGGCTTCGAAGCGCACGATTTCCAATTTGACGGACGCGCCGCGAAAGTCGTCCTCCCGCACGAAACGGCCCCCGGCTCCCCGTGGATCTGGCGCGCGCGATTCTTCGGGCACGAACCCCAATTCGATCGCGCGATGCTTGATCTCGGATACACCCTCGTCTACGTCGACTCAGCTCCCCTTATGGGATCCCCCAAATCCGTCGCGCTCTGGCAACGATACTACGAATGGCTCCGCGCGGAACTCAAACTCGCCCCGAAGGCTAACCTCGAAGGAATGAGTCGAGGGGGACTCTACACCACAAACTGGGCGTTTCAATACCCCGACGAAGTCGCTACGATCTATATCGACAATCCCGTCCTCGACTTCAAAAGCTGGCCCGGCGGGTTCATGAATGGAACGCGTAGCGACGGCGACTGGAAAGACGTCCTCGCTAGCTACGAACTCACCGAAGAAGAAGCGCTCGCTTACCCCCTCAACCCCAAAGATAACAAAGAAGGGTGCCAACGCCTTGCCGACCATGGCGTCGCGATCTTCCTCGTGTGCGGCGACTCCGATCGCGTCGTTCCCGGCGACGAAAACTGGCGCCCCTTCAAGAAACTCTACGAATCATGCGGCGGCGAAATCGAACTCATCCTCAAATCCGGACAGGATCACCATCCGCACTCGCTCCCCGAACCGACGCCCCTCGTCGAATTCGTCAAAAAACATAACTGACCAAAAGACGTCGGGAGACCCTCTCGCCTCCCCCGACAAGAAATAAAGAACGCCGCGCAACTCCGAAGAGCTACGCGGCGTTTCTCTTATGTCTAAGGATGAATTGAACGCGATAAACACTCGCGTCAAGACGCTCGATTCGAACGTCAGTTGACGGCCAGAAGGCGACCAAGCGCCTCGTAATTCTCTTTCTGGAGCAGGTCGCGCGCAAAACTCGCGAGCTCCAAAGAGTTCATTCCAGATTCCAATTCCGCAGCCCGCCCCTTCATTAATCGACCTGCGGCTTCCCTGGCTATCTTCATATTCGTTGTTTTCTCTGTCTTATTCGTCGTCGCGCTCATTGAATATATTCCTTTATAGTTTGTCGCAGATGACTGCTCTAAAACCTATCCCCAATCAGCGTCGGCAATTCTCTTTCGAGGTTGTCTCGCGACGGGCATTCCGTCAGTATACCAAATAAATCGGCTTTTTTCTCCGGTGAAGGTTAAAAAAAAGACGTCTATGCGCGCTCTTTTATCTTAACGACAGCTACAATCCCACTATTCCGTTAAATAGGAACTAGCGAAGCGCACGTCTTACCCTTTCATTTCACTTTACTCAAATTTAACATTTTGTCAACATTTTTCAAATTAACTACCAATAGCGTTTCTCACGCACTTTTTTCCCCCACGATCGCGCGTAAATAACGTCTCACCACGTCCTCGCGCGAAAAAGACGCCGCGATTTTCTCTCTTCCCCTCGCGCCCATCTCCGCTCGCGTCTCCCTATCGAGCGCTAAAAATCGCTCCAGCGCCTCATACGCCGACTCCGCAGAACGCGGCGCGAATCCGAATCCCGTCTTCCCCTCGTCGAAGATCTCCGCGCAACCGGGCACGTTCGACGCCAAGATCGGTCTCCCGCTCGCCGCGCCTTCCAAAAGAACGTTCGACAAGCCTTCGTGATAGCTCGGCAACATCACCGCGCTCGCCTTCTCTATATACGGCGTCACGTCCATCTGGTACCCGCAATACACCACGATCCTCTTCTTCGCCGCTTCCTCCACCATCGCGTATTCGGGACACCCCGTCTCCTGCGCCCCCACGATCAAAAAGCGCGTCGTCGGGCGTGTCTCCTTCACCCTCCTCGCGCACTCCACGTATTCTCCAATCCCCTTGTCGCGCATCAACCGCCCGATAAAGAGGATCGTCGCCCCCTCCTTCTCCTCCGGATATGGCAACGCCCTAAAACGCGCCAAATCCACTCCGCTACCGGGTATCTCCTCGATCCGCTCTTGCGGCGCGACGCCGCGACTCTGCGCCCACTTCGCGATCGCCGCGTTCTGACAGAAAACGCGTTCCGCTCCCCTCAGACCGCGACGGTACAGAAACGACGCCAACGCTCTCAACGGGCGCGATCCGTTCAGCGCCGAGCCCAGCCCCGAAATCGTCGCGTAATACGGGATCCCCAACTTCGCGCACTGTCTCCCGCAATAGACGTTCGGTTTGATCGTGAACGTCAGCGCGACGTCGGGGCGCTCTTTTGTCAGTTGCTCCCGATAAAAACGACTCAGCTTCGCGTCGCGCAACGGGTTCATTCCCCGCGGATCGATCGGCGCGGGGACGATCCGGTAATTCTTCTTTCTAAAATACTCCGTTCTAAAATCTTCCTCAAAGGTTAAGATCACTTCCGCGCCGCGAGCCGCAAGCGCGTCCACTAATTCGCGTTTAAAATCGTATAGGACGCGCGACTGGTTGATCGCTACAAGTATTTTCATCTCCAACAACTCCTCTCACGGCGCAACGCGCCTTCCTTTCCACCCCTAATTATACTAAAGAAGACGCGTTTCAACAAAAAAACGCCCGTTTTCTCAAACGGACGTTTCTTTCAATCAACCAATCGTTTTAACGCGCCTTAACGTTTCCTCAATCGACGACCTTCGTCTTGAACTCGTCGGAGTTCCCCTTGAGTTCCGGCGCGTACATTCCTTCTACCGTCGTCGGCAACGCGGAGAAGAAGCCGGGCGTCTCCGCGCGCATTCGATACGTCGCGCGCGAACGTCCTTCTCCAAGATTCTCCACGAAGAAGCATACCGCCGCGTCTCGGAATTCCACATAGGAATTCATTCCCATGTCGTAGCGATAGCCGCTCATCGCGTCAAGAACCTCGTACCCTGCGGGCTTCGGATCGCGGATCATAATCGACTCGTAATCGTTCTTCGAATCGATCAGGAGTTCCACCTCAACCAGATCCCCCGACTTCACTTCGTCCCCGACGTTCAGAAGTTCGCGACGATAGCTCTCCACGCGCTGTCGAACAGCTTGTCCGCGGCCTCCCGCGACGATCGCTTCCGCGTTCTCCTCCTCCACGAGCTTGAAGTATCGACGTTCTGCCTTCACTTCCAGCCCCGCGCTCGTAATCAGATCTTCCAAGGTAAAGAACTCGAAGTACGAGTTGACGTACGACACGCCGTTCCCTTCGATACGCCACGACACGCTATGGGCGCCCGTCGTCAGCTTATCCGCGGGAATAACGATCGTTCCGTCCACCTCGAAGAGATTCTCCGGCGTGTAGACCAATTCGTCGATCTTCTCCCCGTCGAAGAAGACCTCGACGCGCTGATGCGTCTCCATCTCCTTCGTCTTCGCAAGGTACTTTACGAAGGCTTCCACGCACGTCGCCGTGTCGCGGGTCGAATTCCATCGCGTCGCGTGTTTGCGGTTGTTGAGAAGATATTTGACCACTCTGGGGGCGTCTTCCGCGATTCCCACCTTGGCGAGAATCTGCGGATCGACGACGCACAGGAGTCGCAAGTACGCGGCCTGCGTCTCAAATTCCGATTCGAACCAACGCCACCAGCGCCAGTCGCCGCCGGCGTTCAAATCAAGCCAGACTGTCTGGTTTTCGTCGTCCGCCTTTCGAGACTGCGTCAGAACGCGCAAGACCGTTTCAATCCTCAGCGCAGCGTTTTCGTCAATACTTTCTTCGCGCGCCAACGCTTCTGCGTAACACGCCAACGTCAAGGAGGACAAATCTTCTCGAGCGTCCCAGAGGAGCTCCTTCATCACCGCCAGGGCGCCCTCGGTCGTCGCGCCCGACTCGGTCAACTTGCCCGACGCGGCGTCGACAAAGCCGTCGTCGTACGCGCTTGGCAAACGACCGCATTCGACAAGCGCGCTGTAGACGAACGCGTCGGTATGATCCGCGGCGGATTTCCACGTTCCGAACCTCGCGGGGTCGCTCTTTTCTTCCTCCGTCAAGACGCGACCTCGCAAAATCTTATTGACTTGGACTCGTTCGTAGTTGACGAGCCATTCGACGGCGCGTTCAAGGGAACCGTCGTTCACGTAGCAGTCGCATTCATTCGCAAGATAGAGCCCGCGCGCCACCATCGCCGTGATCTGCGCGGAGGGGTCGCATCCGGGGAACCATCCCCAACCGCCGTCGGGTAGTTGTCGCGACGTCAGGGAGTCGACGCCCTCTTTCACCATGCGGTTCATCTCTTCCGAATCGAAGACGGCGTTCTTCTTCGTCACGCGTTTCCACTGCTGAGCGCGAGTCGCCGCGTCGCCGAGTTCCTGCGCGTTCCAATTCGCCTTCTTCGACGCGATCGTCTCAAGATCAATTCCAAGATCGATCAGCGTCTTACGCGCCATCGCCGCGGGAAGGAATCGATTCAGCGTCTGCTCCGTGCACCCGTAAGGATAGTCCGAGAGATAAGGGATCGCGTCGATAATCGCGCCCGCAAGGGTCGGCGAATAACGTAGCGTCAAAGAAGCGGAATCCTCGCGACGCTCCGCGGGAACGTCGATCGACGTTGAAATCTCGCGAACGAAATTCTCGTCCTCGCCAGGCTGGCGCGTTCTCATCCCCGAGAAGGAGATTTGCTTGTCGATCCCGTGTTCTTTGATCGTCAACGTTTCTTGGATCGCGTCCGATTCTCCCGTCGCCAGCGCCTTCATGAGGAGATTGATCTCTCCCGTCTTCGTCGCTTTGACGCGCCAATCGACGCGCTGGGCGCCGTTGACGGGGACGTCGACCTTCACTTCTTGAGGATCGAAGATCTCCAACGCGCCTTCCATGCCTTCGCCCTCGGGGAAGGAGAGGGAGACTGTCGCGCTCTTGTCAGAATCGGAGTAATTATGAACGACGGCGGAAAGGATCGCTTCGTCGCCGCGGGTCAAAAATCGCGGCTTCTCCATGCGAACGATCACGTCTTTCGTCGTGATGAAGGAGGAGTTACCGGAGCCGACGCGCAAGCCGGGAGCGACGGTCCACGCGTAGACGTTCCACGTCGTAAGGTTCTCGGGGACGTCGATCTCGATTTCGATCGTTCCATCGTTGGTCGAAGTCAGGTCGGCGGCCCAATAGGCGAGGTCGGCGAGATTCGTACGGATGGTCGCTTCGGCGAGTTCTTCGGTCGATTCGGACGTCGAATCGCCGTCGCCAATCTCCATCGCCGCGGCGTTCGAATCCGCGTCGGGGGCGCGTTCCGCCATGAGGGGCGCGTTCATCGACTTCGCCCTGCCGAACATCGCCATCGGAGCGTCGGTCATTGGCGCCGCCGCGGCGTCAAGCATGACGGCCTCCTCCTCCACGGCGAAATCATCGCACGGCGCGGCGGACGCAACCCTGGTCGATTTAAGCCTCAACCTATTACTGCCGCCCATTCCGCCAAAGGCCCCGCCCATCAGAACGTCGCGATTATTATAGGAATTCCCCAAGATACGCAAACGTTCTTCGTCGGGCGTGCGCGGAGAGCGTGACGAGAAGACGTTAAAGTAAACGCTGTTGAGAATCGTAGAATTTAATCCGTTGTAAGGATGGCGTTTCCACTCCCAGAAATACTTGCGAATATCGTCGACGTTCGGACCTCCGGCGATCGCTTCAAGAGAAGCGTCGTAGACGGTTGCAACCGTTTGGCCGACGACGGGCTCGCCGTTGGGATCGGTGAGGCGCAATTTGATCTTAAGTTTCTCGCCCGGCTTGACGCGTTCCTGCATTGGAAGGACCTCGACGTCGAGAACGCGCTTAACGGGGGGCACGCAGATCTGGCACGATTCTTGATAGAAGCGTCCGTCGAAAACGGTCATCGCGTCGACGTAGAAGTTCGGCTGATCGCGCTCTTCAATCTTAACGTCGACATACGCAATCCCGTTTTGCAGCGTAACGAGTTGCGGAACGGACGATTCGGGATCCATTCCAAATCGCGCGAAGAAGTAAACGTTCGCGTCGGGATTGCTCGACGAAATTTGAATTCTCGCCGTATCCCCCGGCGCATATTCCGCCTTATCGGACATGATTTCCAGTTCGTTGAATCGGCACGACCCGACTTCGCCGACAGCGGCGGAATCAGAGCCCGCGACGACAATCAAGCGTCCCCCTTCCTCGCTCAGACCTTCGTCGGTCGTCGCCACGCAGGAAAGGCGATATTGTCCCGGCTTGGGGGCGATCAGTTTCAACGAGCCCGCGCCATTTTCGTCGGCGCGCGTCTCTTCGCAGAAGACTTCCGTCTCCGTCGTTTTGGCGATTCCCTCTTCGTCGAATCCGTCGTACGCGATCGCGTAAAGTTTCACGACGACGTTTCCGAGCGCCGGCTTTCCGTCAACGCGGCGCGTTTGGAAGCTCGCGTTCATCGTTTCGCCCTGCCTGTAGAATCCCTTGTCGAACCACGCGACGACCGAGAAGGGCCTACGCGCCGCCTTGACCGTACCGCGACCGGTTTCGACGCGGCGCGAGTCGTCGACGACTTCCGCTTCAATCGCGTAAGACTGATCGTCCGAAGGGTAGAGGTTTTTCGCCGTCGAGGAATCGACTTCCAGTTCCAAGACGCCCTTTTCGTTCAAGACGCCTTCGCCGGAAAGAACTACTTCGGGAGCGCTATAACGGAGAGCCGACCCGTAGCAAGAGCCCCAACGCGCCCAACCCGGATACCACGGCGCGTCGTACGACATGCGCCAATAGCCCGCGCCGTAGAACCAGTCCCAATATCTCGGGGGATACCACTGCGTATTGAGGGTTGAACGAGTGACGGTGTATTTCACTTTTCCATTCGCGACGGGGGCGCCAAAATAGTAGTCGGCGCGGATCGTCGCTTTGAACTTATCGCCCAGCGCGACTGGTTCGGAGGGCGCGTCGACGGTCACCTTAAACTCCGGCTTGCGATATTCTTCCAAGCGGAAGTAGCCCGCGGCAAAAGTTCGCCCCAAGTTAGGTTGGTCGTCCTCTTCGTCAATGGCGTCGACGACGGCAATCCGATAGGAACCTAACTGAGCGGATTCGGGAATCTCGAAGAAGTCGCTGAAACCGCCGTATTGGTCAAGCTTGACGTCGGACTTTTTCGCGACGATCTCTCCCGTGGGAGAATAGATCATATAGGCGACGGTATTATCGGCGTAAAAACTCTCGAACCCGTCTTTATCGTAGCGCGCGTATCCGATCCACGCTTTGAAGTTCGCGCGTTGTTTCGGACGATAGATCGGGCGGTCGGTAATTACCAGGCCTCTCGCCCCTAACATTTCGTGGTCGGGGGTCACGCGCTGAAAGGAAAGGTAGTTGCTAAACGCGCATAATTCTTTCTTGCCCTTCCCGTCCACAGTCTTGACGACCGTTAATCTGGGGAAGAGTCCATTTTCGCGCTCGGAAATGTCAATATCGACGGCGCCCTTCTCGTCGGTCGTTTTGTTATAAACGCGCAGAATGGAGCGATTTTCCTGCCCATTCCAATAGAGCGAAGAAATCTCTAGGTTCTTATTGACGAGGGGTTTGCCGTCCTCGGTATCCATAAAGTAGAGAGACGCGCAGTCTTTCCCTTCTCCCACGACATGGACGCGTCGCGCCATGGTTGCGGAGCGCGTCCAAATCACGGCGGAATCTTTCGTCGCTTCCTTTCCATTTTTCGAAAGAGCTTCGACTAGATACGCGCCCGGCGCAAGGTTCGGAATCTCGAATTCCGTCAACGAATCCTTATGATTCGGAATATTCTCCACGTCGACGTTCAAGGACGCGACTTCCTTACCGATGAAGTTTTTCGGAGGATCGACGCTGGCGATCAGTTTCTTCTCCTGCTCGTTCTGCGCCTTCCCCAAAGAGATTGCGCGAATTAACTCGTGAACGCGACCTTCGATAGAGTATCCGAGCGCGCTTTTCGAATCTTCTTTGAGGAGTTGTTCAAACATCGCGTCGACGTCGAGTCTTCGGACGACGACTTTGACGCTTTTCGAATTTCGAGCGCGCAAGACGAGTTTCGCTTTTTCGCCGCAGACTTGGGACGAAACGTCGAAGGCGGCGCGAGGATCGACGATTTGCGACAGGTAATTTTGCGCCTGTTTCATGGCCTCAGGAGCGTAACTCTTAAGCTTGAGACGTGCGGCAAAGCGGTTAATCGTGTCGATTTCGTCGCACAGGACGTCGGCGGCGCGATCCAATTGTCCGCGCATTTCAAATTCTTGCGCGAGCGTCGTATAGAGGGACGCGTCAAAGTTTCCGGCTTTCTCGCCTTCGTCGCGCGCTTGGCGCAGAAGGTCGATATACGCGTAATCTTCAGGAAGCGTGAAGGAACGAATACCGTTGGCGAGTCGCGCGATCGTCTCATTGTCGGCGAGCTCTTCTAAAGAGCCTAGGGCGGCGTTTCTTTTCTGCTCGTCGTCTAAATTACGCCAGACGTCGTAAGAGACGAGGGTCGAGACGCCATAAAGATCGATAGCTTCGTATGCGCGAGTCTTGAGGACGGCGAAGCGCCGCGCGGGAACGATTTCGCATAATTCGTTGTAGAGCGCTTGGATTCGTTCGCCGTCGTTGGCGGCCTCGTCGAAACTCTTCGGCGCGCAGTAGAAGATCGGGTCGCCATTCTCGTCGACGGGAGCGTTCTCGCCAAAGTAAACGCGCGAGGAAGAGAGCGGTTCGATCTCGGGCAAGGCCGTCAAATCAGTAAGAATTTCGTATTTGAAGAGATTTGGACGATTCTCTTTCAACGTCGCGACGAAGGAGAAGTAAAGGGAGGCTAGGAGCGCGTCGAGATTGTCGGAGGATCCGGAGTAATCGCGCGCGATTTTCCTCGCTTCGTTGTAGAGTTGCAAACGTCGCGTACGCAGGCGTTCGACGCGGGAGACGACGTCCGCTCCGTCGACATACTCATACTGAAGATTATCCGAAACGCGATAGAGCTCGCGCGGCGTCTGGGCGAACAGGTCGGCGACGAGCGCAAGGGTGCGCCAGCTGGTCGCGCGGAGCTTCGCTTGCTCCTCAAGGAGCGTCTCGATCGACTCGTAATCATTCGTCGTCGCATATGCGGAAACGAGCGTTCGCATCGCGCGGGAGTAGGCGTCCTCGGGTCTTGTAGAGCGTTTCATGCGCGTTGCGAAGGAGTCGTCGTCGACCCATCCGACGTCGACGACGCGTTTCAGAACAACGATAGCGTCTTTTGGAAGTCTCTCGCGAATGAGCGTTTCGGCGTGGGAGACGAGTTCGTCGGGACTCTTCCCCTCCATGAGCTTATCCGCCTCGTCGACCGGAAGCGCCGCAATTCCGGCGAAGGAAATCTCCTGCGTTTTCGGGTTGACGATGCGATCACCCTTCATAATTCTCTCCTGAGCGACGACCAACGCTTGGCCGAGCCCCGCGCTCCACGCGAAGATTATCGCGCCGACGGCGAGTAATCGCAACCAAATCGTGGTCTGTGTATTCATCCTTCTCATGCAACCATTCTCCTGTCAAAAGAAGCGTCCCCTGACTCGCGACTTTGCGCGAAGCGGAAAAACTCCGGCTGAATCTATCGTAATCGAGGGCGCTTTCAAACCTTGCTTGGCGCGCTACGGCAAGTTCAAAATTGAAATGCTAGTCAATTGATGAAATATCCGTTAATAAGTTCCCCAAATATCCCTTGCGTTTTGTTTCTTCTACGATTAGAATGACGACTGAAGAGCGTGGATTCGACGAGTCGGCGCGAAAATCGACAAAATCCGCGAAGTTCTCGACTGGCTTTGAGTTACTTTCCGCGTTCCTGACGCCGTCGACGCAGGGAAAAACGACGAATTTTGACGTTAGTCTCCTAGAGTTTTCAAATACTCTCGATAAACTTTCTATAACGGCGTCGAAATATCGATTCTTTCAAAACTAACGCAATCAGTAAGAGGTTGATTATATGGCCGCTAACAAAACAAATAATTCTAAAACCTTGAAAGAAGACGCGATAGAATACCTCGTCTCTCTCCTAGGCGAACTGCCGATCGCAACTCGCCAGGAGGCGGTGGAGTTCCTAGGCGATCTTCTCATGCGGCTCCAAGACGAAGGGCTGTCGAAGTCTCGTTCCGTCACCCTTGATCCTCCTCAGGGCTCTGTCATTTCCTGCGCCGACGACGATTTTGACGACGACGACGACGGCGAAGAAGAAGAAGAAGAAGAACTCTACGATTCGGAAGAACCGGAGATGAAGGTTCAAACACTCTCTTCCGCCGACGACGACCTCGACGAAGAATTCGATCTCGAAGACAACTACGACGACTGAGGAATAGCTTCCCCTTTAAAACGCAACGCCCCGACGACCCGCGTCGAAGCGTTTTTTTATTGCGTCCTTATTTTTTCAGCGCGTCGCGACCGTCGGGGATCGGCGTCAAACTCCCGCCTTCCGCCGTCGCGCCGAGCGAATTGGCGTTGAAACGAAGCTTGTCAGGGGTTCCGTTAATCGGTCGATTCACGACGATCGCCTTTTCGTCCTCGCCGCGAACCGCCATCGTCGTCGAGCCGCCCCCGTCGAGATTCAAACCGTCCCAGGCGCCGCAGAGCTTCAACGCCCTTCCGACGTCTTCGTACGTCGCGCCGACGCTATACCCCTTCTGCCGCCCGTCGATCGCGATCAGATAGAGATAGCGCCGATCTGCGGAATATCCCACCGCCGTGCGCGGATGAACCGCTTTGTCCCCTTGCGCCACGACTTCGCCATCCTTCAGAACAATCATGTTTCCCGAGACGGCGAGCTGAATGTCGTCGAGGGATTCGTCCGGGTCGACGTTACGAATCGACAAATTTCCGTCCTTTGTCTGGATAAAAGAGGGGAACCCCTTCTCCGGCTTCGACTCGACGACCCCGTCGCAAACGGCAAGCCCGCAGAGATTCGAATCCCCCGGCGTAGCGATCGTTTGCGCGTTAAAAGGCGAATAAAAATTCGCGTTGACGGCTATCTTCACCCCTTCGGTCGCTTCGAGAAAACCAGCGGTCGTCTGTCGCGTCGTCTCGCGCGAGTCGAACGCAAAATCGGCGTTCGGGGGAGTCGTCTTCAACGCGACGCCCTTCTCGCGCATGTCGATTCGCGCGGCGTAGACTTGGTGCAATTGACCGTCGTATTCGGTCCATCGCGCGAAATCGCCCCCTTTGAAGATCGGCGTCCACTCGACGGGCTCGCCGTTGTTGTAGATCGTTGTAACGCGCGCGAGGTTCTCGCGCGGGGCCCCCGTCGCCGTGACGCCGATCGAGTTCCCGTTAAAGCGGAGTCCGTCGGGAGAAATAGCGTTTATCGGCCAGTTAAGGATCGTCGACGATCCGTCTTTATCGCGGGCAACCATCGTCGTCGATCCGCCGCCGTCGAGATTTAATCCCTGGAACGCGCCGACCTTCAGGAGCGCTTCGCCGACCTGTTCGAGCGTCGCGCCGACGCTATGCTCCGGGCGTCTCCCGTCGATCGTCATGAAAAATGCGTAGCGGCGATTCTTCGAAAATCCGACGGCGGTGCGCGGATGCGTTTCCTTATTGTCTTGCGCGACGACCGCGCCGTCTTTGAGGACGATCGCGGGGCCCGAAACGGCGACGTATACGTCGGAGAGATCTTCGTCGACGGCGTATTCGCGAATCTCAAGGGATCCGTCGCGCTTGACGACAAAGGACGGGAACCCCGGCTCGGGTCGCGACTCGACAAAGCCGTTGCAGACCGCTAGTCCGCGCAGGTTGGCGTCGCCGGGCTTCGTGATCGTCCGCCCGCCAAAGGGGGTGTAATAGTTTCCGTTGACCGCAAGCGCGAGACCGTTGCGTTCTAGGAAGTCGCGCGTCGTTTCCCGCACCGTTTCGTTTTTATCTTCGGAAAAGTTCGGATTGGGCTTCGTCGTCACGAAGGAGATTCCAGGCTCCTTGACGTCGACGCGCGCGACGACAATTTTACGTAGCGGCTCCTGTTCTTCGAAAGACGCGAGCGACACGCCGCGGTATATTGGGATCCACTTCACCTCCTGAGCGTTCCCCCACGTTGCGACCGACAAAATCGCAGTCGTCAGGAACGCGCAGAGCGTCCAAAACCTTAGAGAGATTCCTCTTCGCATTTTTCCCTCCTATCCGAACAGTATTCTTCATTCTTCGCGTCGCGACGACGGTTTATCACGACAAGGACCGTCTGTAAAACGTAACTAAGTATGAATATACCATATCCGCAACGCCGCAACAAGTCGGCGATACAAAGGTCGACCGTCTCCCCGTCGCGAGTCGTGCGTAGGAGCCCTTTAGGGCGCGTCTTCACAATCGGAATCCGCGCGTCGACGATCTGCGTTTCCCCACGTTTACCCTTCGTTACGACGCGTCCCCCCGCGTCGATATACGCGGAAAACCCGCCGTGAGTCGCCGTCGCGAGGGGACGGCGCGACTCGATCGCGCGATAGACCATCGTCGCCAAATGCAGATCCGTCTGCGCCCCGTTGCGGAACCATCCGTCGCTGGAGATATTGAGCAAGACGTCCGCGTCCAGATCGACGCTGCGAAACGCGGCCATTTGTCGCGAGATGAAGTGCGGAATGGAGCTCTCAAAGCAGACGTTCGGCGCGACGAGATACCGGACGGAACCGTCGCGCGAAGGAACTTGGAAGAGGGTCGGACCGCGCCCGCGACCCAACGCGACGTCGGCGCAAACCGCTTTGATCTTCCAAGCGTCGGGAAGGTAGTCGACAAAGGGAACGTACTCGCCAAACATCACGAGCGCGACCTTGTCGTATCGACGAAAGCTCGGCGTCTCCGGGAGCTCGAGTGTCGACGTCGGGGCGTTCTGCGTGATCTCGGGGCCTAGCGCGGCGGAGTCTTCCTCCGAGCCGAAACAAGGAACGTAAATCGCGGAATTATAGGAAGTCACAGAGCCTTCTTCGTCGAAAACGGCGGCGGACGCGCCTAAGACGATCGGCGTTTTGAGGCGCGCCGAAAGATTCGCAAAGCTCAAGCGCGTCTTACGAATCGTGCGCGTGATCCATTCTCGCGAGTATTTCTTCGAGCCGTCGAGGATTTTCACGTCGGGATCCGCCCCCTCGAGGGACGCCGGGTCGCAACTCAAGTCAAAATAGAAGTCCGGGAAGGTTCCTTCCGGCCACACGATCAAATCGTATCCTTCCGGATCTTGACTCGCTTCACGCGCAAGGGCGAGGTACGATTCTTCGACGCGTCGATTCGTCTCCTCGGGAACGGGGAACCGATACGCAGTCGCGTCCTGAAGGAGAGCGACGCGCATCGGTCGAACGCCGTGCGACGAAGTCTGAATCGCGAGTTCGTCGAGAGACAGAAGGGTCGAGTAACCGTATATATAATTGCCGAGGAAGAGGATCACGGCGACGCTCTGATTGCGTCGATTCCCCGAAGCGAAGAGCGCGCCAAGCGCGACGATCATGACGCCGACGCCATATTCTCCGAAAAGCTCCGCGATCTGAATGAGGGACGGCGAGTCGTAGAGGGCGTGGGAGAGTCCTGCGAAGGAAAAACCGCCCATGACGACGTTTCGCAACGCCTCGCACGCGAGCCATGAAAGCGCGGAGGCGAACCATACCGGGAGCTTTAACGCGCGATTGAGCGCGCGCGTCTGCATGACGAAGATCGGCAAATAGATCGCTAAGTACCCGCTCAGCGCGATCCATCCTAAGATTGTGCCGGGGTGCGGATAACTTACCCAGACGACCGTCGCGAGCCAGAAGATGAAAAACGCCAGCCAGTATTGGCGATACTCTCCGCGTCCCCAAAAACGCAACGGAAAGAGGAGCGCCCTTTTTCCGCGCGATTCCGCCGCGACGACGGTTTGGGACGCGCGTTGGAAACGATAAGGAACGAGAACGCTCGCCCAAATCATCGGGACGATGAAGATCGTGTAGCGCAGTCCCACAGGGGGCAAGGAGATATAATAAATAACGAGAGACGCTAAAGCGAACCAGAATGGAGCGTAAGCGCCAAGGAGACGACGAAGTTTCGAGTCGCGTCCCTTCGCGGGTAGCGTTTCCGCGCAGTTGGCGTTCGTTTGTTCGGCGGCGTTGTTCATAGGAAAAGGACCTCGTTGCGCAAAGAAATCGAGCGCTGACGTCTATATAAAGGAAAAAACCAGCGAAAAAGAGTTTCTTCGCCGGTCTAAAGTCAAGTGAAGATCATTGAGCCAAGTCGGTCTCGGGGTCGGAGGCGAGCCTTACGCCAAGGCGTTCGCGCAAAGCGTCGATGAACGCGGGGGTCCAACACGCCGGGGGCTTCGGTCCTGCGACGACTCCTCGATATCCGAGCGCGCAGAGGGAGAGGAGGAACGCGAGAGAGGTTTCGCCCCACAAGCTGACGAAGAACGAAATGGGCGCGTTGCTTGGATCGCGATCCAGCTCCGCGGTCAGCGTGTTGGCGAAATGCAACGCGGCGTTCGCGTCGCGCTCGCTTCCGACGTCGACGAGCTTCGTCACGCCAAAGGGAGTCGGCGTGATCAACGAACGATCAAATCGGAATTTTACGTCGCCGAACGAGATGACGAACGTGTCGCTCGGGACGGCGGCGAAGAGTCGAGTGAAATAGTCGTTCGAGTCGCCGTTGGCGTCCTGACCGCCGATCACGACGATCTTTTCCAGGCGATTGTCGCGAATAGCGCGCGCCGCATGCTCGACGACGTCGAGCGCTTTCGCCCCTCCGAATCCAACCGGGATCTTCTCAAAGGTCGTTCCGCGGAAGAAACCGGAGGAATCTTTCGCAGCGCGAATCACGGGCCCCATATTGTAGGAACCGTCGGCCTTTCGGGGAACAACGGCAACCGCCTCGCAACTGGAGGGGTTCGTCGTAAACATGTAAGGCGCGTAGGAACCGTCGGGCTCTTCGATAGGAGCCGAGGCGACGAGGATACCGCCGGGGAAAGCGCCGAATTCGCTCCTCTGGTTGCGCCACGACCCGCCGTAATGTCCGACGAGTCGTTTCTTTTCGCGAAAGGCTTTGAGGGAGTGGGCGACAATTGCGTCGCCGTGGGTCCAGACGTCGACTTCGTTGTATTCGGCCTGGTCGAGGAGCTGCATGAGGGCGTCGAGATCATCCCCCATGAAGAGGACGCATTTGCCCGCCTTGGGAGAAAGGAGGACGGCCTCGGGAGACTGCTCTCCGTAACGCCACTTGATTCCCTCTTCAAGAGTCTTCAGCGCGGCGGCGTTGACGCGACCGATATTGAGGAGCGCGTCGTAAAGTTTATCCTCGTCCGCGCTCTCGTCGGCAAGGAGCGCCAAAGCGTCGACGATGCCGTCGAGCGCAAGCTTATTCTTTTCCCGCCAATTCCGCGCTCTTTCCTCGACGGCGGCGGCGTCGGCGGTAATCTCGGCGCGACGCTCGCGACGTTCCTTCGGACGCAACGACTCCAAGTGATTGCGCAAACCGAGCGCTTCGAAATCGAGCGCGCAACAAGCGTCGTGAGCGATTTCCAAAGAACGGCGCAAATTTCCAGCCGCGCCGACGACGCCCGCGGCGAGAGTTTCCACGAGCGCGAAACGCTCGGCGCCGATCGAGGCGATCGTCGCTTCGGGCAAATACTCGCGCCCATTCGCGATTAATTTTTCAATCTCCGCGTCGCCGGGTTCGGGAGTCGCGTCGATCGTCTCGAGCACTTTCTGTTCGTACGCGGCGATTTCTTCGGCGGACGTCTCTTCAGCGATCACATTCGCCAACTGCGAGACGTAGTCCCCGCGCAGAACGAGTTTCGCGAGAGATTTGACGTCGAGAAACGCGTTCGCGGAAGACGCTTCCAACGCTTCCAACAGGTACGAAACGACCGTTTCGCTACGGTTCTCAAGAGCGCGCGCTTTCACAACGTCGCTCGCGATAATTCTACACCAGCCCAATAACAGATATCGAAGGCTCGACGTCTTAGGTTCAACGACACGCGTCGCGCCAAACGTAGGTTCCGTCTGATTTTCAAACATAATATGCCGTGTGCTTTCTATTCATGACGACCGCGCCCGCAACTGGGGAGAGATCGTTAGGGCCTTAAAAAACAAAAACGGTCGACGCGATCCGCGCTACCCAAAACGCCGATCGACGCTGCCGTCTTCCTCGTTTGCGCGCTAAAGCGTAGCCGACTACGCCGCCGCGCGCCAGCCTGGCGCCCTATATGCCGCGCGCCAAACCGTCTCACTTCCTACCATTATAACAATAGACGCGAAAGAACGCAACACTGTTGCGGATAATATTGAAAAAATAAGCGACTTTTCCTCAAAACGAGGAGAAAAAAGCGCGCTCTTTCTATAAATATTCGCATATCAAAACAGATTTAATCATTAGAATCGGTCTTGTATAAAAATTAAACAAAATAAATTCTTGCAATTTCTTTTTCTCGAGTTAGCGAGGGGCCGAAAAAAGGACGGTTGCGTATCGCCGTCGGGCGACTATCGCACAACCCGCCCCCTTGCGCGTTTCTAACCAAGGGGATAGAATGAAGGGAAATTTTTTTAACGGCGTAATTGCGCCCATGCGTTCTGTCTTGAACCTTGGGAAGCTCGACGACGGGCGCTCAGGCCCGGCGTGCGACACGCCCGATATGAAAGGGAAATTGAGGGCAAGACGCCCGATCAATACGTTGAATTAAATACACGTAGAGGAGACCTACAGTGAGCGACGAAAAACGCTTTGTTATGTGCGACGGTAATGAAGCCGCTGCAATGATCGCGCATCTTTGCAATGAAGTGATGGCTATTTACCCGATCACGCCGTCTTCAACCATGGGCGAGCTTGCCGACGACTGGTCGGCGAAAGGTAAGAAGAACCTCTTTGGCACAGTGCCGCAAATCGTGGAAATGCAGAGTGAAGCGGGCGCTGCGGGCGCGGTTCACGGCTCGTTGCAAGTCGGCGCTTTGACCTGCACCTTCACCGCCTCGCAGGGTCTTCTGCTCATGATCCCGAACATGTTCAAGATCGCCGGCGAACAGACCCCGACCGTCTTCCATGTCACCGCGCGCTGCATCGCGACCCACGCGCTCTCCATCTTCGGCGATCACTCCGACGTCATGGCGACCCGCTCCTGCGGTTGGGCTATGCTCGCGAGCGGTTCCGTCCAGGAAACTCACGACCTCGCCCTTATCTCTTACGCCTCCACCTATAAGAGCCGCGTCCCGTTCATGCACTTCTTCGACGGTTTCCGCACCTCTCACGAAGTCGGAAAACTCGAAAAGCTTCCCGAAGAAACAGTTCGCGCGATGATCGATCTCAATCTCGTCAAGCAATTCCGCGACCGCGCCCTCAATCCGGCGCATCCGGTCGTTCGCGGCACCGCCCAGAACTCCGACGTCTTCTTCCAGGCGCGCGAAGCTTGCAACCCGACGTACAACGCCGTTCCCGGTATCGTCCAGGAAGCGATGGATAAATTCGCCTCCCTCACCGGTCGTCAATACCACGTCTTCGACTACGTCGGCGATCCGAACGCCGAATCCGTTATCGTCGTTATCGGCAGCGGCGCGGGAATCGTCGAAGAATACCTCGACACGGTCGGCATGGACAAGAAGATCGGTCTCTTGAACGTCCGACTCTATCGTCCGTTCTCCGCCGCCGCGTTCGTCGGCGCGTTGCCGAAATCCGTCAAGAAGATCGCCGTCCTCGACCGCACCAAGGAACCGGGCGCGACGGGCGAACCCCTCTATCACGACGTCGTCTCCGCCATGGCCCAGAAATGGGAAGGCGTCATGCCGAAAATCTACGGCGGTCGCTTCGGTCTCGCCTCCAAAGACTTCACTCCCGCGATGGTCAAAGGCCTCTACGAAGCGATGGCCAACGGAACCATCAAGAACAACTTCACCGTCGGTATCAAGGACGACCTCACCAATTCGAGCATCGACTACGATCCGAACTACAGCTCCGAAGCGGACGACGTTCGTCGTTGCATCTTTTACGGTCTTGGTAGCGACGGAACCGTCGGCGCGAACAAAGAAACCACCAAGATCGTCGGCGAATACACCCCGAACTACAGCCAGGGTTACTTCGTTTACGACTCCAAGAAGGCCGGCGCGGTCACGATCTCTCACCTGCGCTTCTCGCCTCGCCCAATCAAGGGTTCGTATCTGATCCACTCCGCGAATTTCGTCGCGTGTCACCAGTTCGTCTTCACCAAGAAGCTCGACATGCTTAGCAATATCGTCGAAGGAGGCGTCTTCCTCCTCAACGCGCCTTACAGCGCCGACGAAGTTTGGGATCACCTCCCGATCGAATTGCAACAGGATATCATCTCTAAGAAGCTGAAGTTCTACGTCGTCGACGCAGTCACCGTCGCGAAGAACGCCGGAATGGGCGGTCGCATCAACACCGTCATGGAAACCTGCTTCTTCAAGCTCGGCGACTTCATGCCCGTCGACGAAGGCATCCAGCGCATTAAGGCCGGTATCCAGAAGGTCTACGGCAAGAAGGGGCCGGAAATCGTCGAAAAGAACTTCAAGGCGGTCGATTCTTCTCTCGCCGCGCTCCAGGAAGTCAAAGTTCCCGCGCAAGTCACCTCCACCTTCCATCGCGAAGCGAGCATCCACGGCGACGCGCCTGAATTCGTCCAGAATGTCTTGGGCGAAATCCTCGGCTATCGCGGCGAAGACCTCACCGTCAAAGACATGCTCTCCACCGCGGACGGCACCTTCCCCACGGGCACCACGAAGTACGAAAAGCGTTCGATCGCGATCGATATTCCGATCTGGGATCCGAACGTCTGCATCCAGTGCGGCAACTGCTCCCTCGTCTGCCCTCACGCCGCGATTCGTCTCAAAATTTACGATTCCGCGGAAGGCGCTCCCGAAGGCTTCAAGTCCGTCGACGCCAAGACGAAGGAATTCGCCGGCAAGAAGTTCACGCTCCAGGTCGCTCCCGACGACTGCACCGGTTGCGGTATGTGCACCTACGTCTGCCCGGCGAAGAACAAGGAAGTCGAAGGCAAGAAGGCGATCAACCTCGAAAACCAGCTCAAGCATCTGGAAACCGAACGCAAGTCTTGGGATTATTTCCTCAGCATTCCTGATTACGATCGTTCCAAGGTTAACGTAGCGAGCGTCAAGGGCTCTCAGCTCCTTCTGCCTCTCTTCGAATTCTCCGGCTCCTGCGCGGGTTGCGGTGAAACGCCTTACATCAAACTCGTGACGCAGCTCTTCGGCGATCGTATGCTTATCGCGAACGCCACCGGTTGCTCCTCCATCTACGGCGCGAACCTCCCGACGACGCCTTACACGACCAACGCGGAAGGCAACGGTCCGGCGTGGTGCAACTCCCTCTTCGAAGACAACGCGGAATTCGGTCTTGGTATGCGCGTCGCCGTCGAACAGCAGAGCGCTTTCGTTCGCGAGTTGATCGCTGAAAAACGCGACCAGATCGGCGCCGAACTCGTCGACAACCTCCTGAACAACAAGCAAGAAACGGAAGCGGAAATCGCTCAGCAGCGCGCTTGGGTCAAGGAACTCAAGGCGAAGATCGACTCCTGCGCTTGCAATTGCGATCAGGCAAAGTTGATCTCCATGTCCGCCGACTACCTCGTCCGCAGAAGCCAGTGGATCATCGGCGGCGACGGTTGGGCTTACGATATCGGTTACGGCGGTCTCGATCACGTCGTCGCCTCCAACCACAACGTCAACATCCTCGTCCTCGACACCGAAGTTTACTCCAACACCGGCGGTCAGGCTTCTAAGTCTACTCCGAAGGGCGCCGTCGCTAAGTTCGCCGCCAGCGGTAAAGTCACCGGTAAGAAAGACCTCGGCATGATGGCGGTCGCCTACGGCTCCTGCTTCGTCGGGCAGATCTCCATCGGCGCGAACCCCGCCCATGCGATCAAGACCCTCGTCGCCGCCGAATCCTACAACGGTCCTTCTCTCGTTATCGCATACAGCCACTGCATCGGTCAGGGTATCGATATGAAGACCGGTATGGATCTCCAGAAGGAAGCCGTCAAGTGCGGTTACTGGCCGCTGTGGTCCTATGACCCGCGCCTCGAAAAACCGTTCGTCCTCGCGAGCAAGGCTCCCGAAGGATTGCTCGCCGACTTCGAAGCCAAGCAGAACCGCTTCAAGTCCCTCAAGCGCGCCAATCCGGAAGCCGCTCAGAAGTTCACTGACGAGGCTCAGGCCGACATCTTCAAACGCTATGAATACTACAAAGCGCTCCAGGACGTCAAAAAGAACTGAGTTCGACGCCTTCGTTAGAATCTAAAGCGACGCGACGTCTTGTCGAGACGTCGCGTTTTCTATTTCTTGTCAACCTCCCTCTTGTCGAGATAATTCCCCTGTACTTTCCTCAAACGCTTGATTTTTGACACGCGCTCGTTTATCATGTTACTCGGTCGGGGAGAGTCGCTCTCTTCCCTTATTTGTTCCCTTCATGAAGGACTATCTATGAAACGCATTTTCCTCTATGCCGCGACGTTCGCGCTTCTTCTCTGCGCCTCCGCGTCTCGCGCTCAAAACCTGGACGCTAACGGCGCTCTGCCACGCGCCGTCCCCGAAACGGTCGGCGTCGACTCCAATGTGATCGCTAAGACGATCAAAGAACTCGACGAAAAATTCAACCGCGTCGACGGGATCATGATCCTCCGCGACGGAAAGGTCATCGGCGAAGCGTGGCGCGCCCCCAACGGCCCGACTATCCCCCACGCCCTCTATTCTCTGAGCAAGAGCTTTTGCTCAACAGCCGTCGGATTCGCCGTCTCCGAAGGAAAACTCTCCGTCGATCAGAAAATGGTCGAATTCTTCCCCGAGGATCTCCCCGAGAATCCCGATCCGAGACTCAAGGACGTCCGCGTTAAAGATCTCCTGACAATGTCTTGCGGACACGCCTCCGAACCTATGCCCCCCGAGATGATCGCCACGACTTACGGGCTCAAACCGATCCTTTCGGACGAAAAACCGACGTGGGTTCAGCGCTTCCTCGCGCATAAGATCGAATACGTCCCCGGCGGACACTTCATGTATAATACGACCGGCACCTACATGTGCTCCGCGATCGTCCAGAAGGCGGTCGGCGAAAAGATCGTCGATTATCTCCAGCCGCGTCTCTTCGATCCCCTTCATATCGATCGTCCTTATTGGGAAGAATCGCCGCAGGGGATCAACAAGGGCGGCACGGGCCTCTTCCTCAAGACGGAAGATATTGCGAAGTTCGGCCAGCTCCTTCTGCAAAAGGGAATGTGGAACGGTCGTCAGCTCATCCCGGCGGCGTGGATCGACGAAGCGACGACGGGACACGTCTCCAACGGCTCCAATCCTGATAGCGACTGGGCGCAAGGGTACGGCTACCAGTTCTGGCGTTGTCGTCATAATTGCTTCCGCGGCGACGGAATGTATTCGCAATTCTGCTTCGTTATGCCCGATCAAAATATCGTCGTGGCGATCAACTCCGACTGCAACAACTATCAGGGAATCCTGAACGTTCTCTTTGACAATCTCCTCTCGATCAAGGGAACCGACGCGCTCCCCGAGAATCCAGACGCGTACGCCGCGTTGCAAAAAGTCGAAAAGTCTCTCCAGCCGAAAGAGGGCGAATCGGGAAGCGGCGTCGTCTCCCTAACGCTCCCCAGCGTCGCGATGAAGCGCGGCGTCAACTATCGCGTCTATATTCCTAACGGGTATCGCACCACCTCCCTCTCCTATCCGGTAATCTATCTTCTTCACGGCCTCGGCGGCAATGAAAAGAACTGGAGCGAACAAGGGCAGATGCAGGCGATTTGCGACGAGTACTTCAAGGCGCATCCCGAACAAAAGAGCATCGTCGTCATGCCCGACGGCGGCAACCTCTGGTATCGCGATTCCGTCGACGACTCCGCGAAATTCGAAACCTTCTTCTTCGAAGAGCTGATTCCCGACGTCGAACGTCGTTTCCGTTGCAAGACCGACGCGGCAAACCGCGCGATCACCGGCCTTTCCATGGGCGGTTACGGGTCGCTTCTGTACGCGTTACGTCATCCTGACAAGTTCTGCGCGTGCTACGCGATGAGCGCGGGCCTCGCCACAAAAGACGAGCTGGAAAAAGCGCCCGCCGAACGCTTCCTACTCATTTTCCGTCAGGCCGCCGATCAAAAAGAAGATTGCAATCGCTTCGACGACTATTACTTCGCGAACGATCCCTTCACCCTCGTCGCCAAACTCTCCCCCGAGCAAAAGAAATCGCTTCCCCTCTTCCTCGATTGCGGCGACGACGACTGGCTCCTCCCCGCGAATCTCGAGTTCTTCAAGCTCGCGCGTTTGACCGGCGCGTCGTGCGAACTGCGCGTTCGCGACGGCGGGCACACCTGGGAATACTGGCGCTCCGCATTGCCGATGGCGCTCGAATTCTTCGGAGAAAACATGGGACAAAACCAATAGTAAGAAATCTCGCGTAATCAAATAACAAAAGAGGCCGCCGCAGGTTGTTCCTACGACGGCCTTTTTCTTTGAATCGCGGTCAGCGCTCCTTCGGCAAAAACGGATAGACGATGACGTCGTAATCGCGCGAATAGGAAGAGCCGTCGGCGAACTCCAATTTTACAACGACGCGCCACGAAATTTCGTTATGCTCCGAGACAAAGGAAGGAGCCGCGCCGATCGGCGTAATCGCCGTGAATTTCTCGACGAGCGTTTCGTGCAAGGGAACTTCAACTCCATAACGCGTGTAAAGCGTAGCGCTGTACGCTTCGTAGCGATGCGTGATCGAATTCGTTCCCTGGACGTATCGCGCGACTTCCTCGCAGGTGAGAAACACGTCCAAACGCTTCGCGACGACGCGCCCTCTCAGGAAGAGATTGAAGCGGATCTTTCGTCCCGGCAGGATCGGAAGGGTCGAGATCTCCAGCTCCATCGTACCGGCGTTGCGGATCGTTCGGAAACGCGAGAAGAAGCGCCGAACAAAGACGACGCCGACGCCGCAAAAGACGACGCCAAACGCGCACGACGACCAGAAATCGCCGCGCGTCTCTGCGGACGTCAACACACAGAGGAAGATCGTCCACGAGGCGACGTTCCAGACGAACACGCCAAACGCCCGCGCCCAGATCGAAAATCGCGGTCTCACTCGCGGCGTCAATCGATACGCCAACGCAACGCCGGGACATGATCCCTCATCGGGAACGTTCGGAAGCGTGGGATAACGCGTCTTCTGCTTTTTAACGCTTGCGCGCGCCTCCTCCGAAAAGAGCCGATCGTACAACCGCGCGACCAAAAGGGAGCCCCCTGAGAAAATCAAAAGCGTCGGGATTATCAAAAACAACCAGCCCCACAGGGGAGACGATTTGACCAAAACCGCCTGCGTCGGGTCGTCGACGCGAATCCAACACAGCGTCTTATGTTCCGGACAAAACGACGCGATCGCTAAAAGAGCCTCTTTATTACTATAGACGAACCCCTCGTCGTCCGTCAGCGTTTGGCGATCGTACGTCGTCGTTGTGAAGCTCTCCCCTTCAAACTCGTAACTGATCGTCACCTCCGGACGAAAGTATTTCGTCGGATTCTCCGGATCGGGACGCACCGCGGCTCGATCGACGACGCATGGGATTTGACGAAGAAATTTCGACTCCTGGTAGGTCTGCGCGCCCCAAGTGAGAAGATGCACCGTCAAAATCACAACGCCTAACGCGCATACGATCGACAGCGCTAAAACCTCTGAAAAACGCCACTGCGCAAGATAGGCGAACTGTCGCCACCCATGAGCCTTCGACTTTAAATCATCCGCCACGATCCCCCCCTAACACGCGCTCGCTTGCGTCACGCCTGAGACTCGCCCTTCATCTTCGCCAAAAGAGCCTTCGCCTCGTCCGGCGCGTAAGCGCAGTCGCTCTTACGTTGGGCGCGACGTACAAAACCAATTTCTAAAAGCGCCAAGTAGACTTCGTCGAGCGTGCGCTGACCAAAATTCGGAAAACTCAAGAGCTCTTCAGGAGAATGTTTCAAGAGTTCTCCGACGGTCGAAATGCCATGATCCTCGAGGCAGTTCGTCGTTCGAACCTGCAACTTCAGTTCCGCTAGGTTCATCCCCAACTTCGCGCTCATCTCCCGACGTCTAACCATTTCCGGGTCGAGCGGAATCCTTGTTTTCGCCATCGTTAGCCTCCTTCAAAGGTAAAGAATCTTCTTCTTCGCGCGTCTCTGATCTTTCGTATTCTTCCGAGACGACGCACAATACTCGCGACTCAGGAACGCGCCCTATTTCACGAAAACGACTGTCCCTCGACGCGGGAGAGTTGTCCCCAAGGACGAAATACCCGTCCAACGACGCTTCGTCCGTTCCCGTTCCCGTCTCCGTCTCCGCAACTTGCGAATAGTGCAAGTCGCGATAGAGTCGCAACTCCGACGCGCGACGAACGTCTCCTAAAATCGCAAAGGGCGTCGAAACGCCGCGTTGCCTCGTCTCCTCCAAGTCCCCCGTCTCGAGACGCGCCAAGACTCTCTCGTTGACGACAAAGATCAACTCGCCGTCAGCCGTCAGAACCTCGACGCGCAACTTTCCCTGAGGGCGGAAGGGGGGAAAACGCACGATCGTCGCAAGGGACGCGTCAAAGCTTCGCTCGTCAACCGCGTCGAGAAGATCCGGCGCCAACCTGTCCTCGCGCAAAAGGAGCTCTCGCGCGGAGATTTGCCCTTGGTCAGGTTCAAAAGTCAGCTTCCAAACGCGCTCCGGACGACGCGCGAGGACGGAAAAACGCCCTTCCCCGTCCTCGGCGTCCCAATTGAAACGCAGGAAAAAGTCGCGCGCAAATTCCGTCGCGCTCGCCGCCCCTCCGTTTACGCAGGGGATCGGCGATTCGTTCGTGACGGGGATTCTCGCGACGCGCGGGGGCGAGGAAAGGGATTCGCGCGTGTAGACCGCTTTCGCGACGCTCGTCCGAGCGCCCCCGCGTCGCTCCACGATCGGCGAAATCTCCACCGCCGTATTCCACAGCCGCGCTAAATCGCGGCGCGCGACGACGCCGTCGATCCACGCGTCGCCGTTATGCAACTCGACGCGCTCCCCCGGCGCTCCGACGAGGCGCTTGAGCGTCATGTTACCTTGACGGTCGCGAAAAACGACGCAGTCCCAACGCTTCGGCGGACAACCGCGTCCTTTCACCGCGTAGCCTAACAGGAGCTCGCCCTCTTCAAAAACCGCCGACTCCGTCGGCACTTGCTCGTACCCGCAATACGGACAATTCCAAAAGCGTTCGCGCGCCCTGCTCTTCGCGGACGCGCGCTCCGCGGCGGCGTCCGACGGGTAAAAATCCGTCGACACGACCACGACGGAATCGCATAATGGACACGTCCCATAATAGCGAGGGCCGCGCCATTTCGGCTCCATAGAGCGACTCTGCACTCGAAAGGAATAGGGCGCGAGTCCGTAACGACTCGGCAAATCCGGATAGCGCAACAAAAGCGCGCACGCCATTATTCCCAGCGTAAAGAGGAATCCTCCCAGGAATAAAAAACAGCCGAGAAAAGAAGCTCTCGAACGAGCCGCGTCCCCCCCCTCGACCGTCTTCATTTTATTCGACTTGTCTATTCGTTTCAATCGTTATTTCTGAAATTAGTTAAGAACGTCGAGAATCTTCTCAATATCGTTGTCGACAACGACGGGACGATTCGCGTATTGAGCCTCAGCAATCCCGTGCTTGCCCAAATAACTTTCGAAGAAATCGCGATCGTTCCCATGATAAGCGACCGTCGCGTTCGGATCCTTGAGCTGATAACCGGTCAAGATGCACACGGCGCGTTCGTCTTTTCCAATCACGCCCTCTTCCACCAATTTCTTGAGGCCCGCGACGCTTGCGGCGGACGCCGGTTCGCATCCGAAACCGTTGGCGCCGACCTGCGCTTTCGCGTCGATAATCTCTTGATCCGTGATCTTGCGCACGACGCCGTTGCAGAAATCGAGCGCGCGCAAGCACTTCGTGAGGTTCACCGGACGGTTGATCTCAATCGCGCTCGCGATCGTGTCGGCGCGACGATTCTCCTGATCCATTTGCGCGTAGAACGCGTCGATCTTCGCCGTGTCGACGTCTCCGTCGTTCCAGCGAAGCCCTTCGTCGTTGTAAAGACGGCAGAGAGAGTCCGCGCCCGCCGCGTTGATAACCGCCAATCGCGGAACCTTGTCGATCAATCCGAGCATATGCAATTCTATGAACGCTTTTCCAAAGGAGCTCGAGTTGCCAAGATTTCCACCCGGCACGACGATCCAGTCCGGAACTTCCCAACGCAACGCCTCAAGAACGCGGAACATGATCGTTTTCTGACCTTCCAAACGGAAAGGATTCAAGCTGTTGAGAAGATAGATTCCCTTCTTCCTCGAGACCTCTTGGACACGCTGCATCGCGTCGTCGAAGTCGCCGCGAATCTGAACCGTTTTCGCGCCGTAATCGAGCGCTTGAGACAACTTGCCGTACGCGATCTTCCCGGAACCGACAAAGACAACCGACTTCATCAACTTCGAAACGCCGCAATACAAAGCCAAAGACGCGCTCGTATTACCCGTCGACGCGCATGCCGCTTGCTTCGCCCCAACAAGCCGCCCGTGCGTCGTGCCCGCCGCCATACCGTTGTCCTTGAAGGAGCCGGAAGGATTCAACCCTTCGTACTGGAGAAAGAGAGACCCGGCGTCCTTGCCGACGAAAGAAGCGACCGCGTCGTTCTTCTGCAAAATCGTCTGACCTTCGCCGATCGTGACGCACTGGTCGATTGGGGCGAAAGGAAGGAGTTCATGGAAACGCCACACGCCGCTAAAACGCACGGGGTTGGAGCGTTCGGCCCATAGTTGCTCAAAATATTTCAGCGATTTTGGGACCGAGACCTTGTCCCATTCATAATCGACGTCTAGCAAGCTACCGCACGTCGGGCAACGATGAAGAACCTCCGTGATACCAAAAGTCGCTCGACACTTAGGATTGATACAGCGCTGAAAGGCGGTCATGCCTCTAACTCCTTTAGTTCTAATGCTTTTTGACCATTGACGCGCGCCGAAATATGACGCGGAGCGTTTCGTTTACAACCGACGCCCATTCTACTCCAAAGTAACGTTTATATAAGCCCCCCTCAAGCCTTTACGCCGCGATATAAGAAATTCTTCAATTTTTGATTTTGTATTTGACGTCGGGTTGAATTATCGTTAATATATACCGCGCGCGTTTTCGGGACGCGCGTCCTAAAAACTTGCCGTTTCGTCACCTCCACGATTCCATCCGGAGACGTTATAAAATGCAGAAGTCGCGCGCGTCACGCCTCGTCCTTTTTTCAGTTGTCGCTCTTTGCGGTCTCCTGTTCGATCTTTGGACCAAATACTGGATTTTCGGGAAGCTCGGACTCCCTGGCGAAAAGGGCGTCTGGTGGATCATTCCGAAAGTTTTCGGATTTCAAACCTCCCTTAATCAAGGCGCGCTCTTCGGCATTGGGCAAGGGCAAATTTCCCTTTTCGTCGTCCTCTCGTTCGTCGCCCTTGCGGGTATCTGCTGGTGGATCTGGACCGACGTTACGAAGAGTCGCTATCTCGCGTTCACTCTCGGACTCGTCACCGCGGGGATCCTCGGCAACTTATGGGATCGTTGCGCTCTGCACGGCATGACGTGGAGCGCGTTCGACGTCGAGGTCTGGAGTTGCTCCACGGAGATGGTCGGCAAACCGATTCACGCCGTTCGCGACTGGATCCTCGTCATGATCGGAGATTATCCCTGGCCGAACTTCAATATTGCCGATTCGTGCCTCGTTTGCGGGGCGATCCTCATTGGAATTTACGCGCTGATAACGCCGCCGCCGAAACCGGAGAAATTGACGGAAGAAGCGCTCGACCCCGAACAAGCGGCCTCCGAACCGGATCGTCGATAATTCAGTGGTGTAAATGGTAGCGCGTCGACGCGATTTTCTCTTGGTAGACGCGCGCTTCCACAATAAAACGAAAAAATCTCGCCGTGCTATTGATTCCATTGCAAAGAAGAGTAGAATTACTCCAAGCGTCGAGAAGGCGCGCGTAGATTAGAGGTCGATCATGATTTATATTAATTGTCGTTTTTATTGGCGTTCCTGGCGTTCTTATCGGTAACCTTGAGAAGCGCCGTAGCTCTGCCTTGTCGGGATTTAGACGTTTCGAAAGTCAAACGTCGTTTTCTGCGCCCGAATTGAGCATCTGCAATCGTGAATCGACTAAATATCGAGTTTCTGCAAAGCGACGCCGCCTTACCAAAACGTCATTCTCTGCGTCCGCCTTAGACGATAGCCTTTTATTCGCACTTTTGGAGTTAAACATGGATTTCACAAATTATTTAAAGCAATATCCTAGTCAAGACGGACGCTTCGGAACTTATGGCGGTTCCTACCTCCCTCCTGAGCTACAAGAAGCGTTTGACGAAGTCACCAAAGCGTACAAGACGATTTGCCTATCCACTCGCTTCATCGAAGAACTGCGTCAAATCCGACGCGATTTCCAAGGGCGCCCGACGCCGATTACGCACTGCGAAAACCTTTCGCGCCAACTCGGCGACGGCTCCTGCCAAATCTATCTCAAACGCGAAGACCTAAACCATACCGGAGCGCACAAGCTCAATCACTGCATGGGCGAAGGTCTCCTGGCGAAATACTTGGGTAAGAAACGCCTCATCGCCGAAACGGGCGCCGGTCAACATGGCGTCGCGCTTGCGACTGCCGCCGCGCACTTCGGACTCGAATGCGAAATCCATATGGGGGAAGTCGATATCGCGAAGCAAGCGCCGAACGTCGCGCGTATGAAGATTCTCGGCGCGAAAGTCGTCTGCGTCAAAAGCGGCTTGCGTACCCTGAAAGAAGCGGTCGACTCTGCTTTCGAATCGTACGCCAAAAATTATAAAGACTCCATCTACTGCATCGGTTCCGCGCTGGGCCCGCACCCATTCCCCATGATGGTGCGCGACTTCCAAGCGTGCATCGGATTCGAGGCGCGCGAGCAGTTCCAAAAAGCGACGGGCTTCCTTCCCGACGTCGTTTGCGCTTGCGTCGGCGGAGGGAGCAACTCGATCGGTTCTTTCGCCGCCTTCCTTGGCGATCCCTGCGAAATCGTCGGAGTCGAACCCCTCGGACGCGGTAAGAAACTAGGAGATCACGCGGCGTCGATCACCTTCGGTGAGAAAGGCGTCATGCACGGCTTCGAAAGCCTCATGCTTAAAGATTCCCAGGGAGAGCCCGCGCCTGTTTACTCCATCGCCAGCGGTCTCGATTATCCTTCAGTCGGTCCGGAACACGCCTTCCTCCACGACGAAGGACGCGTTCAGTACGGATCGATTGACGACGAAGCGGCGGTGGAAGCGTTCTACCGTCTTTCTCGCACCGAAGGGATCATCCCCGCGCTTGAAAGTTCTCACGCGATCGCCTACGCGATGAAGTACGCGACCGAAAATCACAGCAAATCGATCCTCGTCACTTGTAGCGGACGCGGCGATAAAGACGCCGACTATGTCGTTGAAAAATATGGCTTCGGAGACGACTTCCTCAATAAGAGAAAGGCGGAAGGGAAATACTTCTAATATTCTCCCCACCGCATAAAACACACGGGGACGTCGCCTCGGCTACGCCCCCGTTAATGTTTTGATAAAGCGTCAAAGGTCAGAATGGTAGTTCGCCTAGTTTGCGCAACAAAGTAATTCCCTGGTCAAGTTCCCGACGCGATTTTTCGTCATTACGAGACTCAAGAGCTCGCTCGTACAACTTTTCCATCTGAGTTAAGAAAACTTGATAGGAATAGTGGGCCATCTCCGTAATATTATAAATTTCATCGTGGCTATCAACAAACTGCAATGAAGAACGCGGATATGCGTTAAAAAGCATTGGGCAGGCCATTCTAGAACACATATTTCGCAATTGATACACCTCAAAAGAGTCAGGATCGGGAATGAGGCCAGACTCGGTTGAAATATAAACGGGCGCCCCCATTCCATAATGTTCTTTTCGGTCTTTCTTCCAATACTCCGAGGAATAGTCCTTTTCAGCCTCAAGGAGTTCCGCTGTTTTTCGCTTAGCCTCCTCAACTTTCTGTATGACTTCATCTATTTTATCTTGAGTCACCCTTGGGTAACGTCGTTCGAGAAAACCAAAAAAGTTAGAGATCTGAAGCGTATTTTTACGGTACTCAATCGTCAAGTAAGAGTATTCTAAAAGTTTCGGATTCTTTGCAAATATAAGATTGTAGATTCTGAAAGCCTCTTGCCATCGACCTTCATTCTCTAAGGCTAATGCAGTTAGTTGAAGGGCGCTCGCAACGACGGCGCCGGGCGTCGAGACAGAAATATTCTGAGTATTCTCACCATCTTGTTCTTCCGTCAATCCCTCTTTGCCAAAATCTAAGACGTCCGACGATAGCAGTAACTTTAGACTTAGTTCTTTACCTCGATCAGATAGACCGGCGTCCCCTTGATCTCGCTGGGACTTAGCGACGTCTTCGATAAATTGGTCCCATTCTTCTCGATAGTTCGGCGCTCCTTGTATGACGTCTACGACGTCTTCCATCAAATAAGCGTAGCGCACGCAATCCGCCATTCTTCGCGAAACAGGATCGGCGTAGATCATTTTTGAGTTATCCATTGGATAACTTACAATGTGCTCGTCAGAGGGATTGGTTTGCGCATAGGAAGGATTCAACAGGGCGAAAACAAACGCGCCCTCCAATAATAACAATCCCCCTCGTCTCAACCAGCCTTGGAATTTATATTGATTCAGATTCATCTTTTTCTCCATCATTCGCCATTATTCTACAATTAAAGAGATATAACGATCAAAACCGACGAGTTCCCTGAAACCCTCCATGAGAGAAGTTATCGCTATATGGGTATCGACTCCACAATCTGAGAAAGTCATGATACGTATCATAAGCATAACTAACAAATCCGTGACAAACGGTAGACAAATACAAATTACCAAAGGGATCCGCAGTCAAAGACATCGCGCCCTCGTAAGACTCGCAAGCCTGTACAACACAAGCCCCCAGTTGATAGTCTAACGCTGTCGAAATACTCCAAGACGACTGATTCGAAAGAGTTATGCCTCCCCCCCAGATTCCGTTGTTATAAGTAACATTCCATTTCGGTCCCCACGAATCCTGCCAGGTTCCTGCAAAATTACTATCAACGCCAAAACTTGTTCTTCCTCCATGCCCGAACAAAAAGATCCCATGGAGGCTCTTTTGGCTTGAAAGTGAAGAAAGCGTAGAAAGAAAAATGTATTCAGCCTGCGTTGCTTGAGTGACGGAATACTGTTCATTATAAAACTCAACAACTTTAAAGCCCAAGGAATACAGACTATTTATATTTTGCTGAAAAAGAGATCCCCTCTGAGAAGGGTCATAGCAGTATGCGGCAAACATGGTATTGGGGACAGAGAACAAAGTATCAGAAAACCCAAGAAGAATGTCCCCTTCGACAAGTTCTGAACAAAGTTTCTTCGTTCGATTAAACAACTCAACCTCAGCTGTTGAATTATTCACAGTCATCCATTCTTGAAATTCTTGAGGTTTGAGACCTATGTACTGTCCCAATTCCGTGATAGAACAGCCGTCAGAAGGCGTTGCCACAGCAACATCATTTCCATTCCTGTTAACGTTCCAATTACTGAACGTAAGGCTAATCTCCGCGGTATCAGAATAATCTGAGCCACCACTCAAATGACGGTACTTAGAATTCTCAACGAGGATATTTAACGTGCACAAATAGTTACCATTTGTAGCTGTTAAAAACTCCGCAGCTTGAGCAGAAAGGATAATATCGCCGGAAGACGGATTGATAGAAAAATAAGACGAAACGTCTAGAGAGCCACATCGAGCACTAGTCAGAGAATAGATATTGGAGTTTCCGTACGCTTCAATAGCTCCAAACGTCCCCACAGCGTCGACAGATGTCGGTCTAAATATAAGGGAATTCCCAGCGCTTGCTTGACTCGAAATGCAAGACCGGTAATAGTCGCTGTTATAGGACGCCTCGACGCCGTAATCAACGTCTGATATAAACTCGCTTTTTTCAACAAGAAGAAAAGAGAAGACGTCAGTACTCGTTAGAATTCCATCTACGTAAATATTAAACACGATGTCGAACGCTTCGTCTTCCTCTGTCATTAAGGAATCTCTAGCGGTAGAAATATCATATGTGTTTCCAACCGCATAAATAAGGTTTCCATCAATCAGATTAAAATCTTCAATGCATGTGCCTCCATGAGAAATTCCAGCAGTAACCCTCACGCCTTCCGTGACGCCAAATGCGTTAAAGGTCAAGCCCCTTCCTTCGGGAATTATATATTTCCCCTCATAATAATCCCCGCCGCCAGAATAGGTCACATATGGGCTTGAGGATGAACCTCCACTACTTGAACCACCAGACGACGAACCTCCGCTACTAGAGCCCCCTGAATAAGTAGACGCTCCACTAGATTCAGTTATTTGGCCATTTGCCTGACCCACATATCCGTCAACGTCGATTTCCTCAATTATAACAGAGGAAGTATCACTCTCTGACGACGCCTGAGTCGAAAGAGGATCATCCTCTGCTTCGTCAAATGAATTCATCATCTCGTTCATTAAAGACGACGCCGTCTGACCAGAGTCAAAAATAGGCAACGAAATAGGGTCATTAGGCAATGAAGCAGAACCGACTGCTTGAATGTTCTCTACATAAGCGGAGTTGGAACAGCTTTCAAACGAAAAGCTTGAAACAGAAAGCATTTCCTTCTCCTCAAGCCCTTCGACTCGAAGTTTTCGACAAGCCTCCCTCTGACTTCGTTCGATTAAGGTAGCTCGACACACTCCCCACAAAATTCCCTTAAAAAATTTCATTAAGACCCTCTGTCATAAAAAACGAATATCTACGATTTAATACTTAGAAGAGTTATTCCTCGTTTATAGAAGACTTAAAAAATCTTGCTCATATAAATCCGCTACGTGCGAATATTCCCAACATCGACTTCTTACAATCCCTTTTTGTCGTAAAAAGTCATAAAAGTCACAATCATACCAAAGTCTACGAAGAGAAGTAATCCATGGCTCCAACTCTTCATCCGATAAAAGCCTAACCGTATTTTCTGGAAGAGAAGAGGGAGGAGGAATACTTATACCAGCGTCGCCAATTACCTCAGGCAAGGCGCCACGATCCGACGCTAAAACAGGAACCCCGTTCATTAAAGCCTCGGCGGCTACGCGACAAAAGGTTTCAGGGTTTAGCGACGGAACCAGCAAAACGCGGGCTAACTCGTAGAAATCTTGCGGATTCGTGGTACTGTGCATAAAATCAACGTTTTTAATTCCTTGAAGAAAAGGCATGCATCGACGTTTAATAATTTCTAAGTTCTCCCGACCCTCGACAAGCAAAAAACGAATATCCGGCATTAACGTATAAGCCGCTCTTGCCAATGACACAAAAATCGAAAAGCCTTTACTAATTTCTGGATCGACGAAAACGCAATATTTTCGTTCTGGCAGTGATCCATTTTCCTCAATTCTTCTCATAAAGGGACGAATAAGCGGCGGTATCGACTTAACGTCAACTCCGAAACGTTCTCTGTAGACGTCAGCGGCGCAATTGCTTGGAACATAAATATTTTTAGCGAATTCAATATTTTTTTTATTTCTATGAGCAAAATTATGAAAAAAGACGCATACTTGACGTCCAGATTCAAAAGCTAATTTATTTAAAGGACGAGCCAGTTCATATCCGCCATATGTAAGGAAAAGACCAGGTTTATTGCGTTCAAGCATTGGCCCAACTAACGATAAAAAATCGGTTCCTGACCGAGAAGTCGTCTCCTCGCCATGAGGAACAAAAACAATTGATCGAATACCATGGTCGTTAAAGGAGGCCAGATCAAAATGATTCTGACTTTTCTTAAGAATTAGGCGTAGCCTATGTTCATCAAGCAATTGCTCGAGTGAATACGGAGAACTTCTATCTTGAGAAAACGCGCAAAGTGTCGAAACGTCCCAACCGCGCCTCGCCAACTCTAACAACAGCTCACGCGTAGAGATTGAAGCGCCGTTAGACTGATCAAGATAATTATGCCAAGAAACAAAGGCTATTTTCCTTTTAGCGCTTAAAGACGTATTCATGGAACTACTCCTATTTGCTCTTATTTCTTAGCCAGCGTTTTCTTTATTCAACTACATTCTAAAAACCTTTCGAACTCTCCAATACGAGGAATTTAATCTTCTCCTCAGAACTAAGAATACTAAGAACGAAATTTGACGTCAAGCAGATTTTAGAAAAAAATCTTTTTTTCAAAGAAAAGAAGGAAGCAAGATAATCAGCCTAAAGAAATAAAAAAGCCCTACGCGAGGTAGGGCTCATATATCACAGTAAAGAATCAACAAACAGAGCGAACCAACCACGACTC